>SKKI01000174.1 GCA_007121565.1 Phycisphaerae bacterium | reverse complement strand
CGCGCCCTGCTCCAGCGGCAGTTGGCCGATTAAAGATGACATACGCCTGTTTTGAGTCCATCATACGGCAACGGCCCGACAGACTTCAACCACCCTCTCCTGTCTGCCTCGGCCCTCAACGACCGGCGGGTGATCCTTTTTAAGAACGCTGTAAATTGTTGCCGTTTATCGGTCAGTTGAGTATATTACTGTGACGCAAGAAAGGGAACAAGATGCGTAAGCGACTTGTGATGATGGTGCTGGTGTTGACGTTGCCCGCTGCGGCCGGCTACGATCGCCAATCCTCTGCGGCCGCGGGGGCCGCAGGCGAGCAGTTGGCCGAAACAATCAGCTCGATCGATATCCTGGCGCCGCTGGCGCCGGTGGCGCTGTCGCCGTTTTTCGGCATCACCTGCCTGTCGGCGACCGCCATCCTTTCGGGCCGCGGTATCCTGCCGGAAAACGATTTTCTGACAGAAAACCCAGCGCTGGACAACGGTTTTGTCTTTATCGTGTTTCTGGCCCTGTCCATCCTCACGTCACTGCCGAAGATGACCACGGTCTCAAAGGGGTTTGCCGAGATGACCGACCAGCTTGAAACCTATGCGGCCATCATCACCTATCTGGTGATCTTCTATCTGGCCGGCGCCGGTCAGGGATGTGCCTCTGAGCAGACGGCCTATACGGCCGGCATTTTTACCTTGACGCGAAATGCGCTATTGATGATCGCGGTGGTCATCAACGTCATTGTCATCAACACGGTCAAATATTTCTTCGAGCTGCTCGTTTGGATAACGCCCTTTCCCGGGCTTGATGCGGCCTTTGAAAGCGCCAATAAGGCAGCCACCGCCGGCCTGGCGGCAATCTATGCGTTCTACCCCTGGGCCGCGATGGTGCTCAATGTCATTCTGTTTCTGATCTGCCTGGTATTTTTCAATGGCGTACGCCGCAGAGTCCACTATTTCAAAGCGATGTACATTGCCCCGATCGCCGCCGCCCTGCTGGGCAGAACCGCCGCCCTGCCGTCGTCCCTGGTACACTCAAGACTCTCGCGCATTATCGACCAGGCAGAGCCGCTGATGCAGGTCTTTCCGTTGCGAAAAATACGCAAACTCAAGAAAAAACAAAAGGCCTATCTGACCGCCGGCAAAGCGGGGCTTTTCCTGGTAACACTGCGGTGGGTCCGCCGGCCCACGATTGAGCGACTGGATACGACCGGTGCCCACATTGAAATCACACGCGGCCTGCTGAGCAACACCGTCAACATTATATCAGAAGGCAGCACGACGCCGGTAAAGCTGGCCTTCAGTAAAATTTACAATCCGGCAATCGAAGCTATTGCCGCGTCCCTGACCCGTTTTGCGGCCGTCCGGACGATAGCGGATACCGGCAGCGCCCACGCTGCGAGGCCCCATCCCGGCCCGGCCTGAGTAAAGTGGCAGGGCTGGCGATTTTTGCCCCTTCGTTGTCGGTCTTTACCAAACAGGGCAACACACGGGCGGTTTATTTCAATGCGCTGACGTGGTGGTGGGCCATGCGGGCCGGTTCGGGCAGGCGGTAGCGGGTGGTCAGGTTCAGCGTCCAGCCGACGGCGTCTTTGAGGGTGCACAGGTGGCCGGGGGAGATGAACAGGGGTTTGACGCCGGTGCGGGTGCGCAGGACAGCGCCGATGGTTTCGCTGCCATCGACGAGCGGATTGCGGCTGCCTTTGTCGACTGCCGGTTCGTCATAGGCACCGATCAGGCGACTTTTGGCACAGCCGATGGTCGGCCGGCCCAGAAACAGGCCCAGATGCGCCGCCAGACCCAGCCGTCGGGGGTGGGCGATGCCCTGGCCGTCGATGAGGAACAGATCGGGGGTGGTACGGAGCTTTTTGGCCGCGGCCAGGCAGGCCGGGGCCTCGCGAAAGCTCAGCAGGCCGGGGATGTAGGGAAAGGTCAATTCGACCACGGCGGAGGCGGTCTCAATCGGCTCCAGTTGGGGATATGACAGCACGACAATTGCCGCCAGGGCCTTGCCGTTGGGCTTGTCGAACGCACAATCCACGCCGGCGACCGTACGAATCGGCCGGCGCAGGGGGGTCAGCTTTACCCGCTCGGCCAGCGTTGCCTGCAGTTGGCGCGCTGCGGCGTAGGTCAAATTCCAGTGATGTAAGTCGATTATGTCCATAGTACATGTGCCTTGACGGGCCAAAGCCCGTCGTGTGTGTTAAATTGGGATTGTATTGGATGGCGGGCTGTGTTACAATGATGCGTTTACTGAATTGTCGAAATTACGGGTAGTTTTACCCGAAAGTATATGGAGACCCATTAGGTGAGTGAGCCGAAAGTAATTCGCATCAACGGCGCCAGTGAGCATAACCTGAAGCATATCGATATTGATATCCCGCGGGATCAACTGGTCGTCATCACCGGCATCAGCGGTTCGGGCAAGAGCAGCCTGGCCTTTGATACGATCTACGCCGAGGGGCAGCGTAAATATGTCGAGTCGCTCAGTGCCTATGCCCGGCAGTTTCTCGAGCAGATGCAAAAGCCTCACGTCGAGCATATCGAGGGCCTGCCGCCGACGATTGCCATTGAGCAGCGCAGCGCCTCGAGCAATCCGCGCTCGACGGTCGCCACGACCACCGAAATCTATGACTATTGCCGGCTGCTGTTTGCCCGGGCCGGAACGCCGCACTGCTGGGTCTGCGGGCGGGAGATTTCCAGTCAGCATACCACGCAGATTGTCGATGCGGTATTGGCCCGGCCGCAAGGGACGCGGCTTCAAATCTGCGCGCCGCTGGTCCGCGGCCATAAAGGCGAGCATCGGGATGTGTTTGTGCGGATTCAGCGCGAGGGGTTCGTGCGGGTGCGGATTGACGGTGTGGTCTATGACCTCAAAAACATTCCCAAGCTGGACAAGAACAAAAAACACGACATCGCCGCGGTGGTGGATCGGCTGATTATCAAATCCGGCGTGCGGGTGCGGTTGGCCGACTCGATTGAAACGGCGATGAAGATCGGCGACGGCGTGGTGATTATGATGCTGCAGGAGCCGGACGCCAACAAAAGCAACGGCGGCAACGGCCAGTGGCAGGATGTGGTCTTCAGCGAAAAGTACGCCTGTCCGGATCATCCGGAGGCGTCGCTGGCCGAGCTGAGTCCGCGCCTGTTCAGCTTCAACAGTCCCTACGGGGCGTGTCCGTCCTGCGATGGGCTGGGGACGATTCTGGAGTTTGACCCGGATTTGATCGTGCCGGACAAAAGCGTCTCGCTGGAAAACGGGGCCGTTGAGGCGTGGCGCAAGGGCGGCAAGCGGATGAACATTTATTACAACCGGCTGATCAAGCGGTTCTGCCGCACGTTCGGGCTCAGCAAGAGCGATCCGTACAGCCGGCTGCCCAAAAATCTCTGCAAAATCCTGCTGTACGGCACGACTGAGGACGATGAGCACGCATACGGCTCGTCGTTTGAGGGGGTGATTCCAAACCTTAAGCGGCGATGGGAGACGACCACGAGCGAGTATGTCAAGGCGCGTCTGCATGGGTATTTGTCCGAGCAGTCGTGTCAACACTGCCGCGGCGCACGGCTGCGCCCGGAGGCGATTGCCGTGACCGTCGGCGGCAAGAGTATCAGCGATGTGGCGACGATGAGCATCGAAGATGCCGAGCGGTTTTTCGAGACGCTCAGTTTCAACAAAGAACAGACGCAGATCGCCGCCCAGCCGCTCAAGGAAATCCGCGCCCGGCTGACGTTTATGATGGATGTGGGGCTGGGGTACCTGACGCTGGATCGGGCCAGCCGCACGCTGTCCGGCGGCGAGGCGCAGCGCATCCGCCTGGCCACGCAGGTCGGCAGCGGACTGGTCGGCTGCTGCTATGTGCTGGATGAGCCGACGATTGGCCTGCATCGGCGCGACAACGACCGCCTGCTGGATATCTTGCGCAAGCTGTGCGACATCGGCAACACGGTGATTGTCGTCGAGCACGATGATGACGTGATCCGCTCGGCGGACTATCTTGTCGATATCGGCCCGGACGCGGGCAAACACGGCGGCGAGGTCGTCGCAGCCGGGACGATTGAGGATATCTGTCGCCAGGAGCGTTCGCTGACCGGCCAGTACATGAGCGGGGCCAAACGTATCGAGACGCCCGAAAAACGCCGCAAGGTTGTGATGAGCAACAGCATTGAGGTGCGCGGGGCTCAAGCGAACAATCTGCAAAACATCAGCGTCAAGTTTCCGCTGGGCGTGCTGACGTGCGTGACGGGTGTGTCCGGTTCGGGCAAGAGCACGCTGGTCAGCGAGATTTTGCTCAAAGGGCTGATGCGCCGTTTGTACGCCTCGCGCAGCAAACCGGGCAAACACAAAAATATTGTGGGCCTGAGCCGTATCGATAAGGTCATTGAGATTGACCAGTCGCCGATCGGCCGCACGCCGCGAAGCAACCCGGCGACATATACCGGCGTGTTTGATCTGATTCGCGCGTTGTTTGCGATGACGCGGGAGGCCAAGATTCGCGGTTACAAACCCGGACGGTTCAGCTTCAATGTCAAAGGCGGACGCTGTGAGCATTGCCAGGGACAGGGCACCAAAAAAATCGAGATGCACTTTCTGCCGGATGTCTTTGTGGTCTGTCAGGAGTGCAGAGGCAGCCGTTACAACCCCGAAACGCTGCAAATTACCTACAAGGGCAAGCATATCGCCGACGTACTGGATATGCGGATCGAGGAGGCCAGGACGTTTTTTGCCAACTTCCCCAAGATCGTCCGGCTGGTCAAGGCGCTTGACGATGTGGGGCTGGGCTATATGACGCTGGGCCAGTCCAGCACGACCCTGTCCGGCGGCGAGGCTCAGCGGGTCAAGCTGGCCTCGGAGCTGGGCAAGCCCAACACCGGCCATACGCTGTATGTGCTGGACGAGCCGACGACCGGGCTGCATTTTGCCGATATCCACAACCTGCTCAATGTGCTGCGCCGTCTGACGGACCTGGGCAACACGGTCATCGTCATCGAACACAACCTGGATGTGATTAAGATGGCCGACTATATTATCGACCTGGGGCCCGAGGGCGGCCTGCAGGGCGGCAAGGTCATCGCCACCGGCGCGCCGGAAAAATTGATCAAACACAAAACCAGTTACACCGCCAGCTACTTGAAAGAAAAGCTTGCCGAAGACCAGCGGCTGGAGGCGCCGGCGTAAAAGATGGGGGGATGCAGCAGTGCCGCCGCGATGCCGGCGGTACACAGATCAATGGCGCCAGGCGGCCTTGCGCACCATCAGGGGAGGAAGCTGCTCAGGTCTGACGTGATTCATATTTGCGCGGACGCAGCTTCGCTGGCTGGGATAGACCCGGATATCGGGCTTGAGCTCCTCGAGCAGCGCAAGCGGCGGCATTGTATTCTTTTTCGAGCGTCTGAACATCTCAAAATCCTCTGTTCATCAGTTTTATGTCAACGTCCCAGGCAGTGACAGCCTGCTACGCAAACGCACAGCAGGCATATCGGGCAGCGGCGGGGAGGACTTTATGGAGTTTTCAACACGAAATCCTGTATTTTGACTGTCATCTTTTCCCGTCGCCTGTATAATCGGTACAAACGCAACTGAATGGAGAGATTGTGGAGTTAATCAACCGAGAATCAAAGACAACCGTTCACTTGAGCGTGCAGTATCTGCTGGCCGGTTCATGGCGGCCGGAGCGGGCGCGAACGGTGGAATTTGAAAAGGCGCTGCTGGACAGCGGCCTTGATTTTGGCCAGACCCAGTCGCGGGATAATGCCTTTATGCTGACCCGGCCGCAGCCGTCCCATCTGCAGGTCAGGATCGAATCGCCCAACCCGCAGGTGGTGAGCCTGCTGACACTGGCCAACAACCCGCAGTATGAGTGCCAGATGTTCGGGCGGGATGCCGAGGCGGTGGCGCGGTCGTTTTTGCGGACTTGGCCGGCCCGGCAGTACCAGGTGCTGACGGTCAACTGCAAGATTCATCACCTGTACAGCGCCACTGTTCATGCCTTTAAGTATCTCTGGGAAGAGCGGCTCGGGCAGGCGCGGGAGGATTTTCGGCTTTTGGGCAACCGTCCGGTCGCCGGCGGAGGGCTTCGTCTGGTGATGCCGCCGCATGCGGCTGCGGGCGGCGAGCCGACTTCGATACAGGTGCGGATCGAGTCGTTTCTTAAAGAACCCAAGAAAATATTTATCGAAACGGCCTTTTCCTGGCCCAAGCCCCGCATTACCAACGCCGAAAGCGGCTTTGACCCGACGGGCTATATTGAGCAGACCGAACAGTTCGCCGCCGAGGAGGTCTGGAATTTTCTGACACGGCCAGAGGCCTAACAACGATCCGATAAAGGAGGCAAGAGGATGTGGTACTACCTGCAAGGCGACGCGCAAATCGGCCCTGTTGAGGCCGAACAGATACGCGAGCTTGTTATGCAGGGCGACATTGCGCCCGATACGCTTGTCTGGCAGGAGGGGATGCCGGACTGGATCGAGGCCGACAAGACGGAATTTGCAGGGTTCTTTCGCTATGCGCCGCAGCGCAGCGCCGCGGCATCGTCCAGCACGCCGCAGGTGACCCAGACCCCATCCGGGCGCTCGTTTTCCATGAAAGAGGCGCTGAGTTTTGGATGGAATACGATGAATAGCAATCTGGGTTTTTTTATCCTTCTGTTTATTGTGTATGGACTGCTGTTTGTGATTCCGGATGTCATTGCGCGGGAAGTTTCAAAAACAGACCCCTCTGCAGGCGCTGTGCTGCACATTGTCGATATTCTGCTGTCTATGCTTATGGGGATTGGGTTGATTAAAATTTCGCTGGATTTTTGTGATCACCAGCCCGGCCGGATATCGGATCTGTTTTCTCAGTATCGACTGCTGTGGAAAGTCATCCTTGCAACCATTGTTTATGTGCTGATTGTCTGGGTGGGGGTTTTACTTTTGATAATCCCAGGCATAATCTGGTCGATTAAGTTCTTTTTTTATGATTATCTGATTATCGACGAAAATCAAGGTGTGATGGAGTCTCTCGAAACCAGCTCGCTCATCACGCGCGGGGCCAAATGGGATCTGTTCGTGTTTTCACTCTTACTTGGGCTGATCAATCTTGCCGGGGCAATGCTGTTTATAGTAGGCCTGTTTGTGACGATGCCGATAACGATGGTCGCGTTTGCCCACGCCTATCGCCAGTTGCGCTGTCGCGGCAACGCCCGCACAATCGCGATGCCATCCTGAAAAATGGCGGTGGACGTCAGTTTTTTTGAAAAAATGGTTGCAATTTCGGCAAAACTATTTAGTATGCTGGGTTCTATGAAGTCTTGCCGCACGGGGACAGGTGTTTTGACACCTTGGATACAGAGCCGCCGAATGCGGGTTTTGATCCTTTTAACGGGGCTGACAGGGTTCGCAGCATGGTCAGTTCAAGCCTCCGGCAGACTCCGGTCGGCCTGCTTCTTAAGCGGGCACTGCGACTTGCAACGTTTCATTGACTGCTCTCGAAGATGGTGTAAGCTCTTTATTGGAAAGAGTTTGTCTGTTTTTGGCGCGTTTTACCCGGTGGTGTAATCGGTAACACAGAGGTTTTTGGTACCTCCGTTCCAGGTTCGAGTCCTGGCCGGGTAGGTGTTCAGGTTAAACATCAAAAAGTAAAGATCAAAATTGTTTTATTATGGTTGAGGTTTCTGCTGTCATTTTGGCCGCCGGGCAAAGTACGCGGATGAACACCCGGATACCGAAGGTGCTGCACGAGGTGTGCGGACGCCCGATGCTGGAGTGGGTGCTGTCGGCCTGCCGCAGTGCCGGCGTTACAAAGCATTATGTCGTCGTCGGTTACGGCAAAGACCAGATTGTGGCCCAATACGGGGCCGACGGGGATGTCCGCTTTGTCGAGCAGGCCGAGCAGCGCGGCACCGGGCACGCGGTGATGTGCTGCCGCGAGCATCTGGCTGGCTTTGAGGGTCTGACGCTGGTGTTGTGCGGCGATGCGCCGCTGATTCGCACGGAAACCGTTAAGACATTGATTGATAAACACGTACAGGAAAAATCGGCGGTGACGCTGGCCACGGCCCGGATGAGCGACCCGGCCGGTTATGGGCGGATTGTCCGCGACGGCTACGGCAATATTCAGGGTATCGTCGAGCATAACGACTGCACGCCGGAGCAGCGGGCGATTTCGGAAATCAACCCGGGGTATTTTTGCTTCAACACGCCGCTGCTGCTGGAGGCACTGGATAAAATTACGCCGAATAACAAGAAAAACGAGTATTATCTGACCGATGCGCTGCATATTCTGCTGGACGGCGGGCACAAGGCCACGGCGGTGACGGCGGTTGCCGAAGAGGACGCGATGGGCGTCAACAACCGCTTGCAGCTTTCGACCGTGGGCAAGATTATGCAGCAGCGGATTCAGGACCGCCTGATGGCCGAGGGGGTGACGATTGTCGATCCACTCAATACATGGATAGACGCCCGCGCCGAAATCGGTCAGGATACGATTATTGAACCGTTTACCTATCTGCACGGCCGGATCCGCATCGGCGCCAACAGCCGTATCGGCGCCGGCTGCGTGACGACCGATCCGACCGGCGCCGCGGCGATTGTTATTGGCGACGGGGCGACCATTGGGCCCGGCTCGGTGCTCAAGGCGCCGGCATGCGTTGCCGACGGGCGGACGGTTGCGCCCGGCTCTGTCAT
>SKKI01000268.1 GCA_007121565.1 Phycisphaerae bacterium | reverse complement strand
TGACGCTGGTGCATAACGAAACCAGCACCGGCCTGACCAACCCGGTTTATGAAATCAGCAAGATGATGAAGGAAAAATATCCGGAGGTGCTGGTGTTCGTCGATACGGTCAGCGGCGTGGTCGGGATGCCGCTGCACTTTGACGAATTGGGCTGGGATGTGGCGTTTGCGTCCGTTCAGAAGGCGTTTTCGATTCCGCCGGGCTTTGCCATCGCGGCCGTCAGCAACCGGGCACTGGAAAAGGCCAAGACCGTGCCGGAGCGCGGCTATTACTTTGACTTTGTGGAGTACGCCAAGACCGCGGCCAAAGACCAGACCCCGACAACCCCATCGGTTCCGCATATTATGGCGCTGCATTATCAGGCCAATCGTTTCCTCGAAGAAGGCATGGAAAACGTCTGGGCACGGCATAAGAAGATGGCCGATTATGTCCGCAACTGGGGCAAAGAGCAGGGCTTTGAGGTGCTGCCGGATGCCCAATACGCCTCCAATACGCTCACGACGTTCAAGAACACCCGCGAGATTGACATCGCCGCGGTCAACGGTGCCCTGCGCGAAAAGCACAACACCGTCTTCGGCAACGGCTACGGCAAATTGAAAAACATCACCTTCCGTATCGCGCACATGGGCGACACCCAGATGCACGACCTCGAAGAGCTGCTCGGCTGGATCGAAGACGAAATCAACTAACCCAACAGACTCACTTGAGCCCCCGTCAAGCCCGCACACTCGTGCGGGCTTTTTTTTGAGGGTTGCAATTTAGCCGGAGGGCGGGTTTAATACCGTCTATGTTTAAGACAGTGACCATTATCGGTGACGGCGGGATGGGCAGCGTGTGCGCGATGCTGCTCTGTGAGAACGGCGTGCGCACGACGCTGTGGGGCCATGATGCGGACTATGTGGCCCAAATGGCTCAAAAACGCGAAAATATGCGGTTTTTGCCGGGCTATCCGATGCCGGCCGAGCTGCGGTACGAGGCCGACGACGCGCTGGCCTTTGACGGCGCCGAGCTGATCGTCTCGGCGGTGCCGTGTCAGTTTGTGCGGCAGACCTGGCAGCGGCTGGCGGCGCATGTGCCGGCCGGTGTGCCGATCGTCAGCGTGACCAAGGGTATTGAAGTCGCCGCGCTGCGCCGACCGACGGAGATTTTGCACGAGGTGCTGGGCGATACGCACCAGACGGCGGTGCTCAGCGGCCCGACGATTGCCGACGAACTGGCCCAGCGGCTGCCGGCCACGGCGACGGCGGCCTGCGAGGACCTGGACCTGGCCCGCACCATTCAGCAGACCTTCAACACCGCGATGTTTCGCGTCTATACCAACGACGATTGCCTGGGGGTGGAGCTGGCCGGGGCAATGAAAAACGTCATCGCCATCGCCGCGGGGATGATTGACGGCATCGGCGCCGGCGACAACGCCAAGGCGGCGCTGCTGTGCCGGGGACTGGCCGAGATCCAGCGGCTGGGTGTGGCGATGGGCGCCCGGGAAAAGACCTTTGTGGGCCTCAGCGGTCTGGGCGACCTGGTGACCACCTGCATTTCACCCAAAGGGCGAAACCGCTCTTTCGGCGAGCGGATCGGCAAAGGGATGAGCCCGGCGGCGGCCCTGACGGCAACGCACAGCGTTGTTGAGGGCGTCCCAACCTGCGCGGCGGTACTGGAAACGGCACGGCAACACAACGTCGAGATGCCGATTACCGAGGCGATTTACGCGGTCATCCACGGCCAAAAAGTTATCGGCCAGGCCATCACCGACCTGATGGAGCGGGAATTGAAAGAAGAATTTTGAGTATGCAACGCGACGTCATGATCCAGCGTCAAAACCCCGCTCAACCCTGCCTCAGCGCCTGATCATAGCATTTCATCAGGCGTGTGGTCAGTGTGCCGGGTCTGCCCTGGCCGACGGTATGGGCCTCAACGGCGACAACCGGCAGCACCTGCATGATGACATTGGTGACAAAGACCTCCTCGGCCGCCAGCAGGTCATCGATGCCAAGCGTCTGCTGCAGGCACTCGATGTCTTCGGCGGCGGCAATCTCCAGCACGGCCTTGCGGGCGATGCCATCCAGCACCGGCGTATCCAGCGGCGGCGTGTACAGTTTGCCCTCCCGCACCAGAAAGACGCTGCTGACGCACCCCTCGGCCAGCGCGTTCTCGGTGGTAAACCACAGCGCCTCGGCGGCCAGCTTCTCATGCGCATCGCGCAGCGCCATCAGACGCGGGCCGTAGCAGGTGCTCTTATGGCCGACAAACGGGTCCTTGGGATTCTGGCGGAAATCGGTCAAAATCACCCGCACGCCCTTGTCGTAATACTCTTTCGGATACGGCACAAACGGCACCGCAGTAATCAGCAGAGTTGAAGATGCCTTGCCGTCGGGCTGGATCGGGCCGTTGGATAGCGACAGCCGCAGCCGGGCCTCGGACAGCTCGTTGGCCTGCAAAAGCTGCTCGATCGCGGCGGTAATCTGGTCATCGGTATAGCGATTGCAAAGGGACAGCGCTTTGGCCGAGGCGTTGAGCCGGGCCAGATGGTCTGCGAGCCGAAACACGCGCCCGTTGACTGCCCGCATCGTCTCAAACAGACCGATGCCGTACAGAAAACTGCTGTCGGTTATCGAAATCTGCGCCGCCTCGGCCCCTGCAATCTGACCGTTGAGAAACACATGTTCCATTGTTCCGCCGCTTGCTCTAAACTCAGAATCAACCGCCCTGCACCGCACAGGCGTGGTCTTGACCGGACACTATAGCCCCAAAGCCAGCGGGACGCAAGGGCCGCAGCAGTTCTCGGACAAAAACGACCCCTTGCCGAATCGCCGGTGATCGGGTACACTGCGGGCGTTGAAATC
The DNA here is from genome assembly GCA_007121565.1 of Phycisphaerae bacterium. Taxonomy (GTDB): domain Bacteria; phylum Planctomycetota; class Phycisphaerae; order Sedimentisphaerales; family Anaerohalosphaeraceae; genus T3Sed10-213. Next base: position 5,814 of record SKKI01000268.1, on the reverse strand, counting down.
GCCGTTTAATCGAGATTATGCCTTATTCATGGGAGAAAAGAAAATGCAGATGCGACGATTGGGAAAAACGGAGTTGACATTGACAACCCTCGGGCTGGGTACGTGGGCCATCGGCGGGCCGTGGCAGTTCGGCTGGGGGCCGCAGGACGACCAGGAGTCGATCCAGACGATTATCGCCGCTGTCGAGGGCGGCGTCAACTGGATCGACACCGCTCCGATTTACGGCTGCGGGCACTCCGAAGCGGTCATCGGCCGTGCCCTGCGGGAAATCAAAGAAAAACCGCTGATCGCCACCAAGTGCGGGCTTGTCTGGAACGACAAACGCGAAAAGGTCAACTGCCTGGACGCCGCCGGCATCATCCGGGAGTGCGAGGACAGCCTGCGGCGGCTGGGCGTTGAGGTGATCGACTTGTACCAGATGCACTGGCCCGAGCCGGACGGGCAGATCGAAGAGGCCTGGGGTGCGATGGCCGCATGCGTCCGGCAGGGCAAAGTGCGGCATCTGGGCGCCTCGAACGTCTCGATTGCCCAACTTGAGCGGCTGGCCAACGTCCATCCGGTCGCGGCCATCCAGCCGCCGTACAGTCTGCTCCGGCGGGACATCGAAACAGAGATGCTCGACTATTGCAGCACGCGCGGCATCGGCGTGGTCTGCTACAGCCCGATGTTCAAAGGGCTGCTGACCGGGACATTCAGCACAGAACGGATGCAACACCTGCCGCCCGACGACCATCGCCGGTTCGACCCCAATTTTCAGGAACCGCAATTGGAGAAAAATCTGAAACTGGTTGACGCGCTGCGCGGCATTGCCGAGGCCCGGGGCAAGACCGTCGCCCAACTGGCGATTGCCTGGACACTGCGCCGGCCGGAGGTGACCAGCGCCATCGTCGGCGCTCGCAGACCCGAACAAATACAGCAAACCCTGCCCGCCGGCGACTGGACGCTGGACGAGGAAACGATACGTGAAATCGAAGCACTATTGAGCACGGCACAATAGCACATAAATCCGAAATACGAAGCACGAAATCCGAAACAAAATCACAATATCAAATAACAAAAATTCAAAACAATGGGTTTGAAACATTTAACGTTTTTGTCATTTGAATGTGTTTCGGATTTCGATATCCGATATTCGAATTTACTGAAAGGAACAGGATTCAATGGCAAAAGAAACGACCGTTTATACTTCTCCGCTGGTCGAGCGGAACGCCTCGAAGGAGATGGCCGAGTTGTTCGGGGCCGACATGAAGTTTGTTACGTGGCGCAAGCTCTGGCTGGAGCTGGCGCGGGCGGAAAAGAAACTGGGCTTGAAGATCACCGACGTCCAGCTTGCCGAGATGGAAAAACACCTGACGGATATCGATTACAAGAAGGCCGCGGCGTATGAAAAGAAATTTCGCCACGATGTGATGGCGCATGTGCATACGTTTGGGGACGCAGCGCCCAAGGCGGCGCCGATTATTCACCTTGGCGCGACAAGCTGCTATGTGGGCGACAATGCGGATTTGATTATCATGCGCGACGGAATGCGGCTGCTGGCCGGCAAGCTGGCGGCGCTGGTGGATCGGCTGGGCAAATTCGCCAAAACGTACCGCGCGATGCCGACGCTGGGCTTTACGCACTACCAGCCGGCGCAGTTGACCACCGTCGGCAAGCGGGCCACGCTGTGGGCGTATGATTTCGCGCTGGATCTGGACGAGCTGCAGCGGCGCATCGAAACGCTGCCCTTCCGCGGCGTCAAGGGCACGACCGGTACGCAGGCGTCGTTTTTGGCGCTGTTCGAGGGCGATCATAATAAGGTGCGGCGGCTTGACGAGATGGTGGCCAGGGCGTTCGGCTTTTCGCATCGGTGCGTGGTCACCGGCCAGACCTACCCGCGCAAGATCGATAAATACATCGTCGATGTGCTGGCCTCGGTGGCGGCAAGTGCGCATAAGATGTGCAACGACATCCGTCTGCTGGCCAACCTCAAGGAACTCGAAGAGCCGTTTGAAACATCGCAGATCGGCTCCTCGGCGATGGCCTACAAACGCAACCCGATGCGCTGCGAACGCACGACGGGGCTGGCCCGGCTGGTGATGAGCCTGGCGTCCAGCCCGGCAATGACCGCCGCCGAGCAGTGGCTGGAGCGCACGCTGGACGATTCGGCCAACCGCCGCGTCAGCATCGCCGAGGCGTTTTTGGCAACCGACGGGATTCTGGAGATTCTCATCAACGTCGCCGCCGGGCTGGTGGTCTATCCCAAGGTCATCGCCGCGCGGGTGCAGGCCGAGCTGCCGTTTATGGCGACCGAGAACATTTTGATGGCCGGTGTCCGCGCCGGCGGCGACCGGCAGGCTCTGCACGAGGCCATCCGCGTCCACTCCCACGCCGCGGCCGCACAGGTCAAGCAGCACGGCCAACCCAACGACCTGCTCGACCGCCTCAAGGCCGACGCCGCCTTTGCCAACGTCAACTTTGCCGACATAATGAACCCCAAAGACTACATCGGCCGCGCACCCGAACAAGTCGATGAATTCATCTCCGAAATCGTCACCCCCATCCGGCGAAAGTACCGAAAATCGCTGAACAAAACGGTGGAATTGAAGGTTTAAAGGAATCGTTGGTTGCCAACTAAGTCTATGCCTTAAAGTGAGATAGGAAAAGTCGAAAGAGGTGGTCGTGTTTTTTGAACGACTGCCGGACCAATTTTCTGGAATTTTCTCTTCCCATTTCGCCTGTTATCCGATATGATAACAGCTATGTTGTCGTTGATGATAACAGTTTGAGGAATCCATAAGAAGCATTGACCTGAAGGGAAGAAGAATGAACACTAAATTTGGACAGTATTTGAAGACTTTGCGGCTGGAGGCTGGGTTTGGACTACGAAAATTTGCGGGCCTTATTGAAATGCCGGCCTCGAATCTCAGCGCTATTGAGCATGGCCGACGGACGATTCCCAAAGAAAAACTGTTTTTGGCCGCCGAGGTGCTGGGGCTTGAAAGCGGAACCGAAGAATGGAATCGCCTTTTTGACCTGTCCAAACAGGCAGATCAAATCCCTGCAGACGTGGAACAAATAGCCAGTCGCGGCTTTATTCCCGCATTGTTGCGGACTATTGACAACAAACAATTGGACGAACAGGACATTCAACGCTTGATTGAGGAAATACAAGGACAAGGATGAGCGCTCATAAGCAGAATCCGGCCGATCTTCTCAGGGAGTATTCCGTTGCGGAACTCGAGCGGATCGCGGAGCAGTATCATGAAAAACACAAGGATGGCTTTGCGATTCCCGTAGACATTGAATTGATTATTGAATCCACGCCGGGAATCGATCTTGATGTTTATCCTCGCCTGATGGCTAATCACGGCGTTATGGGTATGGCAGGGATCAATAAAGACGGCACATTTTCAATTTTCATTGATGATGTTCTCGCCGATAATGATGCACAGCAACGCAAAGCACGTATGACACTGGCAGAGGAATTTGCACACCTTTTGATTCATGGCGATGCTATCCGCAAAGTCAATACACCACAAGATTTTGCTTTGATTCACAATCATCCCAAATGGCCGCTCTATGATAGGAATGCAAAACGGCTTGCGGCGGCGCTTTTGATGCCGGCACGTACTCTCATTGAAGATGGCAGTCAATGGTATTCTTTAGTTCTGTCGAAACTACCAGACAACTCGCGATTTAATAATCCCCATGCTGTCCAGAAAATGATTATCGGAAAACTGGCTGATAAATACGATGTCTCTATTTCGAGTATGCGCTATCGGCTTGGCGAGTGGCCTGTACGACTTCTCAATAAAATCGAAAAGGCTATGTGTGACAGATTGACCTTTTTGTCCTAAACTACACTCTGCACATGAACCTCTGTGGCGTATAATAGACGATGTGACAGGCCGGATGAACCCAAAAAAACAGCCGCTTATCGGGATAAGCGGCTGTGTGTCACTGAAACGAAAAAAGTGTTTATTCGGCGGTAACGGCGATCTTGCGCGGCTTGACCTTCTCGGCCTTGCCGATGGTCAGCGTCAAGACCCCGGCGTTCATTTTAGCCGTGACCGTCTCGGGATCCAGATCCTCGCTGAGCGTAAACTCGCGCTCAAAATCGCCGACCCGCTGCTCGGCATACAGCACGGTCTGCCACTGGGGGGCATGGACAGTGCCGCGTACCTTCAGCGTGCCGTGGTGGATGTTGACTTCCACATCGTCGGGCCCGACGCCGGGCATATCCAGCCGCAGGTGTATCGCATCCGGCGTCTCCCAGATATCCGCCGCCGGCACAAACACCGCACGCTGCTGATCCTCTCGCCGGCTGACATCGGCCTGTGTTTTGTGAGTCATTTGCTGTTGTGCCATATTAATCACCTCCTGATTCAACTATCAGACTGCGTTTACGGTTGTTTACGGTTACTGTGCCTTAACGTTGATACGTTTGGCTTTGGCCTCGGCGGCCTTGGGCAGCTCGACGGTCAGGATGCCGTTTTTGCAGCTTGCCTTGACCGCGTCGGGGTTGACCTTCTCGGCCAGCGTGATTGTCCGCGAAAACTGCCCGGCAAACCGCTCACGGCGATAATACCGCAGGCTGTCGCCTTCCGGCTCGCCGTTGCGCGAGCCGCTCAGCGTCAGGCTGTTTTCCACGACGTTGAGCTCGATGTCGTCGGGATTGACCCCCGGCGCCTCGGCCGTGAGGACCAGCTTGTCGCCGACATCATAAACATTCATCGCCGGAAACGTCCCCGTCGGCATGCTGCGAAGCCCTGCCGGCCCGCCGAACGCATCAAACACACGCGTCATTTCATCGAGTGTCCGCTCGATATCCCAGAATGGAAAGCGCTTACTCAGTACCATAGCATTCACCTCCCTATTTCAAAGGTTAAAGGTTTCGTTTTTGTTTTTTGACTTTCCATTTAAAAAATGTGCAAACAGCGTGCCAGGCCGAAGACATGAACATAAATTCTTTATATAGAACAACTTAAAGGACAATCAGCAGTCCCCGCCTCTCTGCCATTTCGACAGAATATCCCTGTCTGAACAGCCCCGTCGCAAATGCCAATGATATCCAAACACTTTTTTCGTGTACGTTTTATCCCTTTCTGACAGCCAAACAACATTGTCTATTTCTGCCCGTGAAGACCTGATTTTGTATCGCTGTCTTCTGTTGACGCTATCGCCTCTGCCGATCTGTTCAGAGATATTGCCCTTACAGGTCATGATGTCGGTCGGCTCACTAATTGCCTGCCTCCTCGGCCGCATAGCCCACCGGGATAATGTAAAGCGGCTCAAGGGCCGTCGGCAGTTCGGCCAGTTCGCTGACCGCGTCATCTTCAAAGGCACCGACCGGAACGGACGCCAGGCCCAGCGCGACCGCCTGAAGGTGGATGTTCTGGGCGGCGTGGCCGGTTTCGATGTGGACGTAGCGAATGCCCCGCTGGCCGTAGCGCCCGGTGGTGCGGTCGTACTCAGCGGCGATGACGATCACCTTCGGGGCCTGGGCGATCCAGGTTTGGTTCAGCGCCGCCTGCGCCAGAGAGTCGCGCTGGTCTTGTGCCGACAGTGTCTCGAGGGCGTGCCGCTCGGGCCGGTAGCGGTGTATGCCGTCCGGGTCGAAAATAAACACCTCCAGCGGGTAGGTCGCCCCAGCCGACGGCGCTGCGCGTAACGAACGCTCTGGGCAGGTGACGCCCTGGGCCGCGAAGAGCAAGAGGCTGGTTTGCTTGTCGGTGAGCCGGTCGGGCTTGAAGGCTCTGACCGAGCGCCGCTGGCGGATGGCCCGGGTGAGAGGAAATTCCTCCTGGTCCTCGGGTTCGGGCAGTTCGCGGA
>SKKI01000014.1 GCA_007121565.1 Phycisphaerae bacterium | reverse complement strand
CCGAATATCGGGTAAAAGAAGCGCACATTATGCCCGAAAGGTACGCATATTTCCACTATAAACTGAAAAAAACGAGAGGTTTGGTGAGGGTTTTGGACTCAAAAAATCCTGTTTCAACGAATGCCGGGCAGAAATGTGGGACCCTTTCCCGGTTTATAAGACACTGACCGAGCCGAAGACCGCCGAGCTTGCCGTAAGCGAAAGTCGCATATCGATCGATTGTGACACAGTACTGCAGACCCAAGGCGTTGTTCCGGCTAACGGATATCACACCTTCGGTGCCGCCCGGCGATTAGGCGGAGTGCTCGCGTTTGCAGCGGGGGCAGCGGACGGTTTTGACCTTCAAATCGGGCGGGAACTTGAGCCGCAGGCCGCAAGGGCAGGGCACGAAGGTAAAACCGCCGACTTTGCGCATAATATCGCCGACCTCGCGCTGGGCGTGTTTGGGTGTGGGGGGCGGCTCCGGGCGGCCGCCTTGGCGCAGGCCGACCGCGTCGTCGGGCTTGATGGCGGACTTGGGGATGACGCCGCCGCGATGGGTCACCTGCTCGAAGGCCTGGTTGTAGTCTTTATAGCTTGCCCCGTGGGCCATATTGCGCAGCACCCGGACCCGCTCCTCGATCGGTGGGTGGGTACTGAACAGGCTCATGGACCGCTTGGCGCGGAAGGGGTTGGAGATATACATCGGTGCGGTGACCTTGTTGGCCGCTTCCATATCGACGTGGGTGCCTGAGATTTTTTCCAGTGCCCCGGCCAGGCCCTGGGGGTAGCGGGTCAGGCGCACCGCCCCGGCATCGGCCAGATACTCCCGTTTGCGCGACAGGCTGAAATACAGAAGCTGGGCAAACAGCGGGGCCAGGATGGCCGCGAGAATCGCCAGCACGATCATGATCGCCTGGGCGCCGCCGCCGCCGCCACCGCCGCGACGGGAGGAATACCGCCGCCCGCCCAGCGAGCTGTAAAACATCCCGCGCAGAAATACCTGGCTGACCAGCACAATCGCGCCCAGCATCACCCCGGCCACCGTCACATACAGGATGTCGCGGTGCAGGATGTGGCTGATTTCGTGGGCGATGACGCCCTGCAGCTCGTCGCGGTTGAGCTTGCCCAGCAGGCCGGCGGTGACCGCCACCGCGGCGTGTTCCGGATTGCGGCCGGTGGCAAAGGCGTTCGGGGCCGGGTCGTTGATGATGTAGATCTTCGGCATCTTGGGCAGGTTGGCCGCGATGGTCATCTCTTCGACGATGTTAAACAGTTGCGGATGCACCTCGGCCGTTACCGGCGTAGCCCGGCTGGAGGCCAGCAGAATCTGATCGCCGCCATATAGGCTGACCAGCATCATCACCACCCAGATGACCGTAGCGATGAAAATGCCTATCCACCCGGCATCGACCGTCCCGCCGAAGGCATAGCCCAGCACAAACCCCAGCCCGCACAGCACCACGCCCATCAGCCCGAGCAAGATCACCGAATTCCGCTTATTAACGCGTATTTGTTCCCACATGGTTTAGTTTTGAGTTATGAGTTTTTAGTTTTTAGTTTTTAGTTTTTAGTTTTTAGTTTTTGAATTGCCTGTTTTAACGATGCTGGTCAGCATTTTGATTAATTCTTCACATTCATCAAGCAAAGACGTTGACTGTTTGTCGGTCAGGATGTCACAATCTCTGAGCAATCGAATCCAATAGTGCGTTTCTCTTGCCTCTTTGGATGCCAGGGCCATTTTGTAAAAAAAGTCCTTTCGGCTGTGACTTGCTGCCGCTTCCTGCACATTTGCGCCAATGCTGGTCCCCGAGCGAATCAATTGACCCGATAGTTCATAGTGCTGCTTTTCTTTGAGCCATAAGCAGAGCTTGACAATGCGAACCGCAAAATGATAACTCTTTTCCCGTACGGTAGCGCCATCTTGCATAGCATCTGCCCTAACTCAAAACTCAAAACTAACAACTCAAAACTTGACCTGCGGGACGCTGCGTTCGGCTTCGTTTTCGATTTCAAAATAGTCGCGTTTGCTGAAATTGAACATGCCGGCGACCATATTGGACGGGAACATCTGGATTTTATTGTTATAGAACAGTACCTGGTCGTTGTAGCCCTGGCGGGCGAAGGCGATCTTGTTTTCGGTGCTGGTCAGCGTTTCCTGCAGCGACAGGAAGTTCTGATTGGCCTTCAGGTCCGGGTAGTTTTCGACCACGAGCATAAATTTGCTCAGCGCCTCGGTAAGCTGTCCTTCGGCCTGGGAGGCCTCGGCGACGTTATGGGCGCCCATCGCCTTGCTGCGGGCCTCGGTGATCGCCTCGAACGTACCCCGCTCGTGCTGCATGTAACCTTTGGCGGTTTCGACGAGGTTGGGGATCAGGTCGTGGCGGCGCTTGAGCTGAACGTCAATCTGCGACCAGGCGTTGTCCACCTGGTTGCGCAGCCGGATGAGCTTGTTGTAGGCGCCGATAAACAGGGCTGCCAGGATAATCAGTACAACCAGCACGATGAGCATTACTTCCATTGTTGATCTCCTGTAAAAATGAATAATGTTGGTTCCATCCCGCCCGTTACAGCCAAATCGGCCAATCGTGATGGATTAGTCGTCCTCGGGCCCGTACATCTCGCCCAGCAGTGCGGCCACCTTGCCTTCCGAATCGAATCCGCCCTGACGCAGCACGTCCATCAATTCGCCCCGGTCAAACCACAGCCCGTGCGATTTTGCGCAGCGGTCGATCAGCACCGCCTGCCGGTCGTGGCCAATGAGCACTTTCTTCATCGACTTTCGGCAAATCGGGCACGGCCGCGGCGCCTCGTCGGTCCTGGCCGGCTGAAACGAGTCCATCAGGCGGCGGGCCTTGTCGGCGTCCTCCAGCAAGATTTCCAACTCGCCGGCATCCAGCCAAATGCCGCAACACTGCGTACAATAATCCGTCTCGACCTCGTCCAGCTCGAAGACGATCATCGGCACTCGACAAACAGGGCAATCCATAGCTGTATTCCTAATTAAACTGATCGCGATTGCGTTTTCCGTTTCCAACGATGCTGCCGAAGTGAGACCGTCAGTTACGGATTTTCCTGCTAAATAGGTTGTCCTAAACGGGTAATCTCAGACCGCGCGCCATCATATTCATACCGATGCGCTGTGTCAAGGCCCGGTCAGATTGAGCAGGTGATTTTCGCAAAATTATGAGGCCTATGCGGCGGTGGTGTTAGGGTTGGGCGGCGGTGAAGATCAGTTGGGTCGTATGGTCGTTTGACGCGGCGATGAGCGTGTTGTTGTCCAGGGTTATGCGTTGTGTGTTGGGCAGGGCGTTTAGAAAATCGCTTTCCTGTTTCATCGCCTCGGGCGGGCCGCCCATTTTGGTGGCGCCAAAGCCGTCCGACCACGACAGCTCGCCCCGGTCGGTTATCTGCACCGAGCCGAAATACCGGTTGACCGAGGCAAAGCCGAAGACTCGCCCATCGGCTTCGAACCCGATCGTCGGGGGCCTGCCGGTCAGCTCGACGGCCCGGCCGTCAACGGTCATCTCCTGCAGAACCCACTGGCCGGCATCGATGCGGCCCAGGTACTCCGAGCTGATTCGCATATCGATGCGCTGCTCGCTGCGCACGCCGCTGCACCCGCAAACGGCCAGCAGCATCAGTATGCCTGTAACCTGAAAAGTCCGTTTCATAATCGCCTCTCTTTCTTTCTGGGTTGACAACTTAATTTTCACGGCAGGATGCGTTGATCGGCGTTTGCAGATCAGAGGCCGGCCGAGGGCTGTTGTTCGCTTAGAGTCGCCGCTGGATTTGGGTTAGGATGTAGTGCTGCAAGGCTTCATCGGGGCCCAGGTCGATCCACTGGGCCCGGGCGATGATGTCGCGGTCGAGGGCCAGGGTCTGCACGCGTCGGCTGCTGTCGGTGTACATCCCGGCCAACTGCGACATACTGCGCACCGGCTGGGGCGGCAGGGTGAGCTTTTCGACGGTGACCACGCAGCGCAGGGCGATCACGTCGTTGTCCGGCTCGAGGACGATTTCCACCGTTCGCCGCAGGCTGTCGAGGTTGGCGTGAGCAAAGGCCTGCGGCGAGGCGTTATCCCGCCGCCACAGCTCAAAGAATTGCCCGGCCCGCAGCGGATGGGTGCGAATGTAGCCGGCGTCGGCGTCGAATTTGTCGATTGTGAAGTACATTTCCCGCAGCGCCCGCTCGGCGGCGTCCATCGCGGCGGCCTTGTCACCGGCGACCATGGGCTCCAGAGCAGCCTGGCTGCGCACCGCCGGGCCGCAGCCGGCGGCCGTGATCATCATGATCAGCGCCGAGGTACTGATGAGGACTGAATATCGCATTGCCTGTCTTCCTTAATAATGTGTATCACGGCCATCGGCGGCCGTCGTGCGTTACGCTTCAGCACAGATTATAACGGCAAAACCAAATCGTCTCAATCTCTATCCGCCGGACTGCCGATAAAAGCAGTGTGATAGTACTGATAACAGATAAAATATGCTGAATAACCAGGTTCAATTGCTCAAAACGAAGCTGGCCGCGTACCCGCTGGGCGAGTCGGTGGTGCAGTTTCTGGACTATCTGACGGTCGAGGCGGGGCTGGCGGCCAATACCCTGCTGGCCTACGGGCGGGATCTGCGCGGATTTTGCGACTATTGCAGCCAAAACCGCATCAACAGGCTAGATGAAGTGACGGCGGTAACGGTCTATGGGTATCTCCGGCAGCTCTCGCAGGACGGGCTGCGCGAAAACAGCCTGAGCCGGTCGCTGGTGGCGATCAAGATGCTGCTGCGGTTCGGGCTGATGACCGGGGCGGTTCAGGCCGATTTTACCGATGCCCTTGAGGGGCCCAAGCTCTGGAAACGGCTGCCGAGCATCTGCGGCAGGGAGCAGGTGCTGGATCTGTTGAATGCCCCCCAGCCGGAGGACCCGTATTGTGTCCGCGATAAGGCGATGCTCTATATGCTGTACGCCACCGGGGCGCGGGCCGGCGAGGTGGTGGGGATGCGGGTGCGGGATGTGAATCTGGATATCGGCTACGCGCGGTGTTTCGGCAAAGGGCGCAAAGAACGCATTGTCCCTGTCGGAAAAACCGCTGCACAATACCTGAATGTATATCTTCGTGAGCAGCGCCCTCTTTTGCTCAAGCCCGACAGCCCCGACGCGCTGTTTTTGTCGCGCACCGGCTGCGGGATGGACCGGACCAACCTTTGGCGCATCGTCAAGAAATACGCACTTCGGGCCGGAATGCCACGGCAATTATCGGTCCATACGCTGCGGCACTGTTTTGCCACGCATCTGCTGGCCGGCGGGGCGGATCTGCGGTCTTTGCAGGAAATGCTCGGCCATGCCGACATCCGCACCACGCAAATCTACACCCACGTCGACCAGGATCGCCTCAAGAGTATTCACAAGCAATTTCACCCCCGCAAATGAGGATATTGAAGAATTTAGCATTTTGCGGCTTGCCATTTCATTTGTTATCCTATATAATTATCGACTTGTTTTCCGCGGAGAGTAGCTCAGCTTGGCCAGAGCGCTGCGTTCGGGACGCAGAGGTCGCAGGTTCAAATCCTGTCTCTCCGATTCCTCTAAATGATTGCCGCCACCGGTGTTGGGCCGATAGCAAAGAGTTATAGCGCCAGCAGCAGCACCGACTGGGCGGCGATGAGTCGAACGATCTCCGAACGGCTGTCCAGTGCCTGGGGCAGGTAACCGGTCAGCTCGGGCGCGGCGATACGGCCGATAGCCATCACCGCCATCACCGCGGCGACATCGTCCTGGTCCAGATTGGCGTTTTGGGCGAAAAATCGGGCCACTTCATCCCTGCCGGACAGATCGCCGAGCCGGCCCAATTGCTCGGCCGCGCACAGCCGTACTTCCTGGACATCGTCGCTGAGCATGGTCGCGATGGCCTTCTGCGCTTCCTCGGTGCCCAGGGCGCCCATTCCGCGAATGCCCATCACGCGGTCATCGGCGTATTTGCTGATCAGCAGCGCCCAGAGCTTGCTGCGGTACATCCGCGTATCGCCCAGGCGGGCGATGGATTCGATGGCCTGAATCTTGACCCGCTCCGAAGAGCGGTCATCCCGCATCGCCTGGTACAGCAGGTCCAGATCGTCCCGGTCGCCGAGTTTGCCCAGCAGTAGCACCGCGTTGGCGCGGGCCGTCTGGTCGCGGTGATCAATGGCCTGACGCAGGCGGTCGTGGTAGTCCGGGTAGCCCAGTTTGACCATGCTGTAAGCGGCGGCCAGTTGCACGTTTTCATCGGCGTCCTCAAGCCGGTCGCGCACCTGCGTTTCACAGCCGTAGCAGCGCATCTGACCGGCGGCAACCGTTGCCGAGAACCGCACCGCGATGGTCTCATCGTCCATCAGGCCAATGATGTCCGAGAACATCTCCCGCTGTCGGGTTTCGGCGACAACCTCGACGGCGTGGTTGCGCAGATAGGGGTTCTCGTGGCGAAGGCTTTGACGGAGGATGTCCATCGCCTGGGGCTTAAGCGTCGCCGGGGAGACCGGCGGCCGGGACGCGCCGCCCTGCCGTTGAGCGGTCGTTGTCTCACAGCCGGCCAGCAGAGCCACCGCGCCCAGCACCGGCAAGAGTATTACATACCTGAATCTACGTTTAAGCATTAATTGCTCCTTTATGGCGTTTGATAAAGCGTTCCAGAACAGCACGTACAAACAAGCCCGTCAGGGCTGCGCCAAAGACGGCGTCCAGCCAGCGGCCATAGCGGCTAAACAGCGTGATCCGGCTGTCAATCGGGATGGTGTCGTTAAACCAGCCCTCGACGGCCTGTCGTTCAATCGCGCGTTCGGGCAGCGTGCCGGCCTTGAAACCGTCCCGAATGCGCCCCGCCGAGTCGATCAGACAACTGATGCCCGTGTTGGAGCTGCGGATGATGGCGATGCGGTTTTCAATGCTGCGAAAGACGCTGATCGCCATTCGCTGGCTCAGCTCGGCGCTGGGGATGACCTTGCCGTCACGATAGCGGACATACCAGCCGTCGTTGCTCAGGTTTGCCAGGAAATCGACGCGTTTGACGCCGTTTTCGGCCAGCGTCATCCGCCGGGCGATAGTCGCGTGGGTATCCTCATAGCAGATCAGCACACCGAAGCGGTACGCGCGATCGTCATTGTTGAAGGTAAAGACCGTGTAGGTCTGTCCGGCCGTCAGATTATAGTCATAATCGTAGGGACTTAGATTTAAAATGATCCGGTACAGCCACGGCGCGCTGTGGCGGAAGGGGATATACTCGCCGAACGGCACCAGGTGTATTTTGTCAAACCGTTTGGGGTCGGCCGCGCCGTCGGGCCGGTACAAAAAGGCCGAGTTGTACTGGTCGGTCACGTCCAGCTCCGCGCCGACCCTGGCGACGCGGGCCGAATGCGCGCCGAACAGGATATACGCCTGATTCTCGGCGTGTGCGAGGATTTGCCGATGAAACCGCTGCGGCTCGCTGTCCGGCGGCAGGTACATCAAATAGCCCGGATTCATCGCCGCCAGCACCATTGTCTCGGGCCAGGCCACCAGCGCCGCGCCGGCATCGATAGAGGCCTGGCTCATTTCGAGCAGGCTGTCGAGCAGAAGCTGGGCGTTTTTGGTCTCTTCCTTGATATGTGAGGGGACATTGGACTGCACCGAGCCGACGACCGGGCCGTCGTGGACAAATGCCGGCGTTTGCTCAAGACGATAGACTCCGTATCCGACAGCCGCGGCCAGCAGTACCCCCGTAACGGCGGCGTTGGCCCAAAACAGCCGACCCAGCGAATGACGTAATTGCCGCTCCAGAATACCGTCGGCCAGCAGGCCGTTAACCAGCGCCACCAGCACCGAGACCCCCAGGGCGCCGACGATATCGCTGATCTGAATCAGCGGCAGGATGCGATACTGGCTGTGGGCCAAAAAGAACCAGCTAAAGCCCGTAAACAGAACGCTTTGAATCGCCTCGGCCCCGACAAAGATCACCGGGGCAAACACCGTCAGCGGCCAGTGTTTCAGGCGGACAAACCGCACCGTCAGCGCCAGCACCGGCCAATAGACCGACTGCCACAGCGCAAAGACAATATACCCCGGCCCCGTCACCGGCATCAGCCAGGACAGGTTAAACAGCCAGTAGCCCGCGGCCACCAGGTAGGCCGCGATCGCCAGCCGCCTGCCGGGTACCTGCGGCCCGCAGGCCAGCATAAACGGAACCCACGCCGCCCACGCCAGCACATGAACGTTCACAGGCGCCTGAATCACCGTCAGCAGCACCGCCGATGCCGCCAGGCCGATGATAAAATGCCATTGATGACGGGGGTTTATTTCCCGACTACCCATGTAGTGAAATCCTTGAGCGCTTCCTGAATCAGATTCGCGGAGTATTGGTTATTGTGGTTCATCCGAAATTCATATTGGCGGACAAAAAAGCCCAGTAATTTTTCGTCGCTCAGCAGCGTTGCGGCCGGAATCGCCATCTCCACAAACAGCCGCTTGAGCTCAAAGTACTCTTTTACGTCCAAACGGCCGAATTTGTTTTTGTGTTCGACCGTCGCCAGTTCTTTGAGGCGAATCCGGGTATTTTGGACATACTCTTCGGAAATGTCAATGCCGCAGTATTGCCGCCCGAGCTGAAGGGCCGCCGCGGCGGTCGTGCCCGAGCCGTTAAACGGATCCAGCACCAGATCGCCCGGATTGGAGCTGGCCGCGATGATCCGCCCCAGCAGCAGCTCGGGCATCTGGCACGGATGCCAGCGCTGACGCTCTGAAAACGTCCCGCACACCCGCGAAAAATTAGTCCACACATCATTGGGCAGCTTTCCGGTCGGGTTGGAGCGTTTGTCGTTGTAAATCAACTGCCGATCCGACGGCAGCCGCACCGCCAGGTCGTTAAAGACGTAATCTTTGG
>SKKI01000188.1 GCA_007121565.1 Phycisphaerae bacterium | reverse complement strand
AGTGAAAGCAGTAGAGTACTTGTGGGAATTTATTGTCCGGATATTGAAACAATACGCCTGCCGCGCAACAGCTAACTCGCCGAAATGGCACAATCCGATGCAAAGTGCCAATCCGAAAACGGCGCTAAAAAACCTGCGATATTGGGCTGAAAATGGGGATTACCAGGGGTCGTTTTACAGTTAACTGTGGATACCTGACCGGCCTTTTCGGCCTGCTTTTCCGATGGTCGGCGCGGCGGTCTTGGGAATCACGTCTCGGCTTGCCGGAAAACGTATAATCAATTTTGAAAGCTGGTTGGATTCTGGTACAATACGATTGCTCCTTCTAATGGCCTGTGGAGTTTCTCCTTGGCAGTCGCACTGGCTGCCGCTCCTTCCTCCTTCGCTCCACAGGCTTATTATTCTCCCCATCAATCCGGGGGATGACATAAAATTGCTTGATTTCTGGTGGAAATACTCTACAATTGGATTCCGTGCATGTGGGGGATAGGAAACAGGATATGCAGCGATGTCGCGTGGTGTAAAGGGCAGAGCAAAACGATGAATAGGACGGTGTGCAACAAGACTATTGCATTTTGCAACAGTCTTGTATAATATGCCTTTATGAACCAGATCATTAAAGATGTCGTTCTGGACTCGATTACCGAAGGCGTGTTTACGGTGGGTGTTGACTGGAAGGTGTCCTATTTTAACCGGGCTGCTGAGGAAATTACCGGGATTTCACGTCAAGAAGCCGTCGGCCGGCCGTGCCGGGATGTATTGCGGGCCGATGCCTGCGAGTCGGGATGTGCGCTGCGCGAAACAATGGAGACCGGCTGTCCCGTCCTGAACAGGCCGGTGCATATTATCGATGTCAATGGCCGACAAAAAGCCATCAGCATCTCGACGGCCCTGCTCAAAGATAAAAATGGCCGGGTCATCGGCGGCGTGGAGACATTTCGGGACATGACGCTCATTGAGCAGTTGCGAAAACAGCTCCAAAAAGAGTACACCTTTGAAGATATTGTCAGCCGTAACCACACGATGCAGGAGTTGTTTGCGGTCCTGCCGCAGATCGCCCAGAGCGACTGTGCGGTGTTGATCGAAGGACAAACCGGCACCGGCAAGGAGTTGTTTGCACGGGCTATCCACAATCTCAGCGGGCGGCGAAACAAGCCGTTTATCGCGGTCAACTGCGGGGCGCTTCCCGATACGCTGCTGGAGTCGGAGCTGTTTGGCTACAAGGCCGGGGCGTTTACCGACGCCAAAAAAGATAAACCCGGACGATTCAAGCTGGCCGAGGGAGGCGTGCTGTTTCTTGACGAGATTGGCGACATCTCTCCGGGGGTACAGGTCAAGCTGCTGCGTGTCCTGCAGGAAAAGACCTATGAGCCGGTCGGCGGGGTAGAGACTGAAAAAACCGACGTCCGAATCATCACGGCCACCAACAGAAATCTAGCTCAGCGGGTCGAGCAGGGGCAATTCCGCAGCGACCTGTATTACCGCATTAACGTGGTCAAATTGCCGCTGCCGCCGCTGAAGCAGCGCCGCGAAGACATTGTGCTGCTGGCCGAACACTTCATCAGCCAATTCAACGCCCGATACAATAAAAACATCGTCACCCTCAGCAGCGAGGCGATGGCGGCCTTGCTGGCGTATGACTTTCCGGGCAATATCCGGGAGTTGGAAAATATCATTGAGCATTGTTTTGTCTTGTGCTCAGGCGATATTATTGAGGCGTCTCACTTGCCGCCGTTTCTGAAACCTTCACAGGAAACAGCCTCAAGCGTTGAAGGTGTTCAGACGCTGGGGCAGATGGAGGTGATGATGATTGAGCAGGCGCTGCGACGGCACGGCGGCAACCGCACCGCTGCGGCCAAATCGCTCGGCATCGACCCCAGTACCCTGTTTCGCAAACTCAAAAAGCTCAGCCCAAACGGTTCTTTTCAATAGAACTCGGCATCTTAGACTATTGCACATTGCAATGGTCCAGCCGGGTTGTTAGCTGCAAATTGCAATCTTTTTTGGGTTTCCTGGCTATCTCGTCATCTTTCTTTTCAAAACACAACCTCTTATAAAACATAGGCTTAGAGGCACTTTTAGTATCTCCGCGACTTTGCTGGCATATTGTTTGCTTTTTACTTTTACTATGAAGATCGCAGTATCAACATGGCAGGATCAGCTTTCCAACGTGTTTGATTTTGCCGGCTTTGTTCTGTTGGCCGAGCTGGCCGAGAACAAAGAGACCCAGCGCCATACATATGAATTGTATGGTCGAACGGGTATTGAAAAGGCCGCGTATGTGCGGCAATTGGGTGCAGATGTGCTGATCTGCGGGGCCATCTCCCAACCGGCGGTGATGTGGTTGAGCCGTGCAGGGATAGAGGTTGTGCCGTATGTAACCGGGCCGGTTGATGAGGTGTTGTCGGCGTATCTGTCAGGGACATTGCATCAGCCGCGGTTTTCCCTGCCGGGTTGCGGCGGCAAAGGCGGGGGCTGTCGTGCCAGACGCCGCGGCCACCGCCAGCATAAAACAAAGATCTAAACAGAATAAATCGACTATGCAACGAAAAGGAACGCGATAATGAAAGTGGCAATTACAGCACAAGGCAAGACACTCGCCGACACTGTGGATTTGCGATTCGGCCGGTCACGCTATTTAATCGTGGTTGATACGGAGGCCGACGATTGGGCCGTTCATGATAACGCGGCCAATTTCAATGCCGCACAGGGCGCCGGTATCCAGACCGCCCGCAACGCGGTCGAGTGCGGCGCCGAAGCGGTCATTACCGGCAACGTGGGGCCCAATGCTTTCAAGACCCTGAATGCGGCAGGAATAAAAATTTACCTGTCCAGTGAGCACACAGTCAAGGATGCTGTTGAATTGTTCAAACAAAACGAATTAAACGAAGTCAGTGCCGCCAATGTCGATGGTCACTGGGCTTAAGAAACTTAAGAACGGGATTATGCGAACCTATATTGATTGTATGCCGTGTTTTATTCGCCAGGCGCTGGAGGCCGTCCGCCATACGACCGATGACGCTGCGGTACACGAAGCGGTTGTCAGGCGTGTAATGGAGTTGGCCGGTAAGATGGATATGGGGCAAAGTCCTCCGTTGATCGGTCAGCAGATTCACCGGTGGGTGCGGGATTTCTCCGGCCAGCCGGACCCGTATCGGAAAGTCAAGCAACGGTTTAACGAGTTGGCGCTTGCGTTATATCCTGAACTGCGCGAGCGGGTCAACTGTGCCGACGACCCGCTTGAAACGGCTGTTCGTTTGGCAATTGCGGCCAATATTATTGACTTTGGCGTGTTTGGCAGTATGGAGCCAGCCAAACTGCACCAAACCATCGATGAATGTCTGTCGGCGAATTTTGACGTCGCCGCGCTTGAAGAATTCAGACAGGCGGTTCAATTGGCAGAGCGTATTTTGTATCTGGCCGACAACGCCGGCGAAATCGTCTTTGACCGGTTGCTGATTGAGCAGTTGCCGGCAGAAAAAGTCAGGGTCGCGGTGAAAGGATCGCCGATCATTAATGACGCAACGATGACGGACGCCGATGCGGTGGGTTTACCCTCTTTGGTTGAGGTGATTGACAATGGCTCTGACGTCCCGGGTACGCTGCTGAAAAGCTGTTCGGAGCACTTTCGGTACATTTTTGAAAATGCCGACTTGATTATTGCCAAAGGACAGGGCAACTATGAAACCTTAAGCGATGCGGATAAGCCGATTTATTTTTTGTTACAGGTTAAATGTCCGGTCATTGCCGATCACCTTGAGCGTGATATCGGGCAAATGATGTTTCACAAGAGCGATGTTTTGACAGATAAGCAATTTAGCGTTACGGAGAATTTATGAGCACAAAAGAATTTTTGAAAAAGTTTTCAAACGATCTCGAAAAAATGAAATCGCACGCCTCTTCGACCGTCAGCGGATTCGGCGGGCTGTTTGCCAAGACGATGGGCCAGGGCAGTCTTTCCGTACGGGAAAAAGAGCTGATTGCCCTGGGTATCGGCCTGGCTGTTCAATGTGTTCCCTGTATTCGGCTGCATGTGCAAAAATGCCTGGCCGCCGGGGCTACGCGCGAACAGATTATTGAAGCCGCCGGCGTGGCGGTGATGATGGGCGGCGGCCCGGCCTATACGCACGTGCCGATGGTGCTGGAAGCACTGGATGAATTGGAGCAGTAATTCGATTATTCACTCTTTTTTGAAAGGATACGATTATGCCTGGTGGAGACAGAACTGGTCCTGTGGGAATGGGACCGATGACAGGCCGAGCGGCCGGTTATTGTGCCGGTTATGGCGTGCCGGGATATATGACCCCGGTTGGCGGCGGTTTTCGCGGTTGGGGTCGCGGTCGCGGCGGCCGGGGCTGGCGACATCAGTTTTACGCTACCGGTCTTCCCGGCTGGGCCAGCGGCGGTTTCGGCGCGGCGCCCTCGCCGGCGCCGTCTGCGGAATCTGAGCTTGAGGCGTTAAAGCAGCAAGCCGAATTTATGCACGACAGCCTCGAGCAGATCAATCGGCGCATTCAGGAAATCCAGAGCAAGTGACCGCGTCTTTTTAATACCGTCAAAGCACAGGGCGCAGCCTGATGCGCTCTTGTGCTTTGATTGACAAAGAATTTTATGGCACCGATGAAAATAGCCATAGCAAGCGGAAAAGGCGGCACGGGAAAGACGACGCTCTCGACCAATCTGGCTGCGGCCCTGGCCCACGATGGCCGGCGCGTGCAGTATCTGGACTGCGATGTCGAAGAGCCGAACGGCCATATCTTTCTAAAATCCCGATGGGACAGGACCGACGATGTAACCGTCGGCGTGCCGCGGGTGGATTTGGACACATGCACCGGCTGCGGCAAGTGCGGACAGTTGTGTCAGTTCAGCGCGATTGTAACCGTCAAGGGCAAGGCGCTGGTATTTGAGCAGTTGTGTCATTCGTGCGGCGGGTGCATGGCTATTTGTCCGGCCGGGGCGATTCGAGAGGTTCCCCGCAAAATCGGCGTGGCGCGATACGGCGGCTCCAGCGGCATTGCCACCGGGCAGGGTTTATTGAACATCGGCGCCATACAAAGCCCGGCGGTCATCCGGCACCTGAAGAAGGGCATGGGCGATCGCGGAATTGTGATTCTCGACGCCCCGCCCGGCACGTCGTGTCCGGTGATTGAGGCGATACGGGATTGCGATTTTGTGCTGCTGGTGACCGAGCCGACGCCGTTCGGCCTTAACGATCTTGAACTGGCCGTCGGGATGGTGCGGCAGTTGGGTATTCCGTTTGCCGTTGCCGTCAACCGCTGCGATATCGGCGATGACAGCGTGGTAAAGTACTGCCGGAATGAAGGTATTTCTGTACTGCTGGAAATCCCTAATGACCGTCAGATCGCCGAGGCGTATTCGCGCGGCGAAATGATGGTTCAAGCAATGCCCAAGTATCGGTCGTTGTTTTTGGAACTCTTCGACGACATGATTCAGTGCACCAGAAAAAAGGTTTGTCGATGACAAAAGAAGTAGTCATTATCAGCGGCAAAGGCGGCACAGGAAAGACCAGTCTGGCCGCGGCGTTTGCGTCGCTGGCACAAGATGCTGTGTTGGCCGATTGCGACGTGGACGCGGCAGATTTGCATCTGTTGATGAATCCAAGGGTTCTTCGAAAATCCGATTTTTCCGGCGGCCGGCTGGCTGCCATTGACCCGCATACGTGCGTCGGCTGCGGAAAATGCGTGACACTGTGCCGATTTGATGCGATTTCGCTCGACGGGCCGGGCAATGACGTTGTCGGCAAGACCTATTGTATCGATCCGATTGCCTGCGAAGGATGCAAGGTCTGCGTGGAGTTTTGCCCTGCTGAAGCGATAACCTTTGAACCGGCGATCAACGGGCAGTGGTTTGTCTCCGAGACGCGGTTCGGGTCGATGGTTCACGCCCGGCTGGGCATCGCTCAGGAAAACAGCGGCAAGCTGGTTACACTGATTCGAAAAGAAGCCAAACGCATCGCCGAAGAACAGCATAAACACCTTTTGATTGTGGACGGCTCGCCGGGCATCGGCTGTCCGGTGATTGCCTCCATTACCGGGGCCGATGTGGTGCTGATTGTTACCGAGCCGACCCTGTCGGGGCTGCACGATCTGGAGCGTGTCGGGCAGTTGACCCGAAACTTCGGCATCAAGACACTGGTCTGCATCAACAAGGCGGATATCAACCCGCAGATGAGCGATCAAATTATCCACGACGCCGAAAAACAGGACTTGACTGTCATCGGCCAACTGCCTTATGACGACGCCTTCACCAAGGCCCAGGTTATGAAAGCGACCCTGATGGAGTACACCGGCGGGGAGATTGCCGAACAGATAAAAACCCTTTGGCGGCAGATCGTCTACGCCGCAGGCTGAATAGAACATAAAATGACAACGAGAACCAATTCGAAAGGAAACTTAACAATGCGATTTGCAATTCCCTTGTATGATGGGAAACTCTGTCTGCATTTTGGTCATTGCGATTTGTTTGCCGTGATTGATACCGACAATGGCGCGGTCGTCAGCCGTAAGGATATACCCCCGCCGCCGCATGAGCCGGGCGTGCTGCCCAAGTGGCTGCACGAACAGGGGGTCAATGTGATTCTGGCCGGTGGAATGGGGCAGCGTGCCCAGCAGTTGTTTGTTCGAACTAATATTGAAGTTGTCGTTGGCGCACCGGCGGATACGCCCGAACATCTTGTGACGGCTTATCTGAACCAAACACTTCTAACCGGCGCCAATGCCTGCGATCATTAAATCGGAGACCGATGACAATGATCACCATTGACAACCAGCAGTGCTGCGATATTCGCCAAAAAGCGCACCCAAACTGCGTTGCGTGCAGCCTGCTGAATAAAAAAGGGCTGCAGCTTGCTTTCGCGGTTAATGATGACGGCGTCCATGCCCGTTTTGAATGCGATGAGGCGTTCGAAGGCTATCCGGGTATGCTGCACGGTGGGATCATCTCGACCATTCTGGACGGCGCGATGGGCAATTGTCTGTTCGCTCTTGGGCTGATAGCGGTGACGGTAGAAATCACCACGCGGTTTCGTCATCCGGTGCTGATCGGCAGAGCCGCGAGTGTCCAGGCACGGCTGGAGCGGATTGCCGAACCGTTGTATCTGCTCACAGCCAGGATCGTCCAGGACGGGCAGGTCAAGGCAACCGCCAAAGGGAAGTTTTTTCACCAGCCTCGGCTGAATTCGGATGGTGAGCAAAACGATGAATAGGCCGGTGCGCATCACGGTTTTGGTGAATAATACAGCCGCAACGCCCTCGCTCTTGGCCGAGCACGGCCTGTCGCTGTGGATTGAGGCCGGCGATAAGCATATTTTGTGGGATACCGGCCGAAGTGCTGTACTGTTTGATAACGCCGAAGCGCTCGGGATTGACTTGACCCGAACCGATGCGGTGGCCTTAAGTCACGGCCATCATGACCATACCGGCGGCTTGGCAAACACCTTGGCCCTGGCGCCACATGCGACACTTTACCTGCACCTTAAGGCAATGCATTCCAAATACAGTTTCAAAAACGGACAGTGCCGGCCCATTGGGATGAGTCGTCAGTCACAATTAGCCGTGTTTGATAAAGATATTTCCGGGGGCATTGTTTTTGTGGATCAAAAAACAGAAATTTATGACGGTATGATCCTGACCGGACCCGTACCCCGCACCACGCCGTACGAAAACACTGGCGGACAGTTTTACACCGACTCTGCCTGCACTATTGCCGATGAACTGCTCGATGATCAGTCGCTGTTTTTTGAATGCGAAAAAGGCATCGTCGTGGTTCTGGGCTGTGCCCACTCCGGCGTGGTCAATACCCTCAATGCGATAAGCCGATGGACGGGCACACAGAAATTCCACGCGGTCATCGGCGGGATGCATCTGGTCCATGCCGACACCGAACGCCTGAACGAAACGATTCGTGCGTTTAAACGATATGATATCCGATCTATCGCGCCGCTGCATTGTACCGGCTCGCAGCCGATGCAGCGGCTCAAAGAAACCTTTGGCGATCGCTGTCTGTTATTGGGGACCGGCTCACGGTTGTGTTTATGAAAATACTGGATTTTGTCGGAAACCTTTATGCAATCGTAGTCGCAAAAAGAACACGTTTTACAAGGCCGGCGGTCTGATTATTCGAGCCTCGAATATCACACAGACCGCAAGAGGTCAAAAATGGCTATGGATAACTGCTGTCGCCATTGCCATATTTCTATTAAATGATGGATGCGATTGATCGATTTTATCAAAAAACGAAAAGATGTCATCGAAATCGAAAGTGAAGGAGTCAACTCCACGATTCCCTGCATCCACGAGTTTGAAGACAGGACATTTGCTTTCAAAGGAATATTGAAAAAGTACAATGGTCTCGATATTGATCGACTTTTGGAGCGGCTTCAGGATGCACTGAACAGCATGCTGGTCCAACTCGTTACTTGAATCACGGGGGCGGACGTAGGATTCCCTATCCTGCCAGGGGACAATTTCCCATACTCTTATTTTGAGCAAATCGACGGTCTGCGCTCCTGCAGTGTCAGCTTTATTTGGGCTTAATGAACCCTAAATTGTAACCTGAAGCGTAGCGGACAGATTGACACCAGAATATATCTGCCGGGGCCCGATAGTTCAAACATTTACGGGGGCGATTATTAAGCAACTCCAACGCAATGTCAAGATCGCGTTGGTCAACCGTGCTGAAATCCATGCCCTTGGGGAAAAACTGACACAGCAGGCCGTTGGTGTTTTCATTGCTGCCCCGCCCCGGATGCGCGGGCGAAAGAGCCGGGCCGTAGGGCAAAGCTATGCCCGCTGCGGTGCGGCGGTCAGTGACCAGTCAGAGGTCTGGTCGGATGTCGACGAGATGGTCTCGGCCCTGCACACCGAAACGCCTACCCGTGCGATGAAGGATGCGTATGACCAGCGGGCGGCTGATTTTGAGGGTTT
>SKKI01000221.1 GCA_007121565.1 Phycisphaerae bacterium | reverse complement strand
CTGGATCCGGCTGTTGCAGGACTACATTCAGATGTACCGCTTGATTGCCGGTACCGACCTGACTGAGCACGTTGACGCGGTGCGTCTGGCCGTCGAAATGGCCAATACCCCCGATCAGGATCTGGCCGACACTATCCTCGAAAACGGCTTTACCGTCTCCGAGGCAATAGACAGCCTGGTCGATGCGCTGGGGTGCCCGATCGCGCCTGTACGGCATACGATTAATAATATTTTGAGGCGCATTTATGGTATGCAGGATAACGCCATAAACAACCACCTCCAGAAACGATTATCGGACGCTCAGATCAGCGGCAATTCCATGCTGGCTAAACAGGCCTCAACCCTGCAGAATGCCCTTCACAATGAAGTTATTAAGGGTGCGCAATTCCAGGAAATGTCGCCGATTTCATAACTTTTATTGCGAGATACACAGAAAATTCCGGAACAATAACACCCAAACAGCAATAGTACAATAGTTAAGGACGGTTTTGTTCACGTAGAACGGTGCAAAATAGATTAAGCCGCGAGGGTCGACGTTCGATATAACTGAATATAAAGTTATGGTTTATTTTTGTTTGACCGGCGCGGCAAAATGTATATAAATATGCATATATAAGGATTATTTACGTTTGATAGTTCAGTCCACAGCTTGATAATTTTGGATCGGGATGCCCCATATGAGCAGCAAAGCAGTGCCTTCGGCAGTAGAAGACGGAAGTATGCAGATTAGATGTCTCGCAGGGATAGCGCTGGCCGCGGCCGGGCTGTTCTTTTTGACCGGTTGTTACAGCGACCCGCTGGACCCCACTCAAATCGGGCGGTTTGAGCCGACCCCCGCGGTCAATGTGATCCTGGACACATTGGGCGTGGCCGACGAACCGACGCCGACCTATGAAGGCGCCGAACCGCCCCGCCCGGAGGATCTGATCAAACGCGACACCGACTACGTCTTCGGCCCCGGTGATGTGGTGCGCATCAACATTTATGAATTGCTGTTACCCGGTCAGGCATTCGTCAACGACTATGTCGTCACCGAAACAGGCCGCATTTCCATCCCGGATGCCGGGCTGGTTCGCGCCGCCGGCCTGACCGAGGCCCAATTGGAGCAGGAAATCCGGGATATTCTCTCGCCAACCATCCTGAAAGACCCCTCTGTATCGGTCTCTCTTGTGCAGTCACAATCACAGATATTTTCCATCGTCGGCCAGGGGGTGGGCCAGTCCTCCCGCTTTCGCATTCCCCGCTATACCTTTCGCCTGACCGACGCCATCGCGCTGGCCGGAGGGGTCGCCGAGTTTAATGTCAGCCACATCTACGTTTCACGTGAGGTCAGCGCCGAAGAGGCCGCGTCCTATCGGCCCGTCGATTTTGTCGAGCAGCCCCACCGGCCGCGCCGACCGGACGATATCGACATAAGCCCGGTCCAGCCGCCGGCGCCGCATGAACCGGCAATCACGCCGGAAGAAGAACTGCTGGATATTATTGCCCCCGGTGTTGTTTCCGCCTCATCCGGGGGACTGACCATCGGCTCGTCCGAGATGTCCAGACGGCGCGAACTTGAGAGGCTGGCCACACCGCAAAGCATTGCCTCCCGGCCCGTCGCCGAAAGGCCCCTTGACACCTGGTCGGCGCCGGTCAGGCAGATGGCCGAGACAAACTCCCCGATCGAATGGGTCTTTGAAGACGGTCGTTGGATTCCCAAAACACCGGAGGACGTCGATAGAGACCCGGACCAGCCGCCAACCGATATTCGGCGTGAAGACGTCGAGCCGGACCGTCCGCCCATCCGCCTGGACAGGGCACCCGATGACAGGCCGTTCGATATAGCCGACATCGAAACCGTCACGCGCGTGATCCAGATCCCGGTCGACAGGCTGCTGGCCGGCGACCCGCAATACAATATCGTCATCCGTCCGGGCGACCGGATTACGGTACCGGTAGACCTGATCGGTGAGTTCTGGGTGATGGGCAACGTCAACTTTCAAGGGGCTATCCCCATTACAGGGCGTCCAATTACGCTCAAACAGGCCATCGCCTCCGCCGGCGGCCTGGGCCCTCTGGCGTATCCGAAAAAGGTTGAGGTTGTGCGGCGCCTCGGACGCAACAGCGCCGGCCTGATGCAGGAAGAAACCGTGCTGGTCGATCTGGAGAAGATCGCCCGAGGCCAGCAACCGGACTTCTTCATTAAGCCAAACGATCTGATCAATGTCGGCACACACGGAACAAGCCGCTGGCAGGCGGTACTCAGGAATGCGTTCCGTGCGACCTATGGATTCGGGTTCATTTACGACCGCAACTTTGCAGACCGGCATTTCGGAAGGACGATTCCGGATACCCTTCCGTTCTAAACCGTAAACCCTTTTTACATAGGTTTGGTAACTCACGTGAATCAGACGCAGCAACCGGACATCACGCAAAACACAAATGCCTCCTCGCTGTCGGCCCAACGCTGGAGCGAGCTGCCGCCGGCGGTCTATATCAAGATCGCGATTTTGGCCGGGCTGCTGTATTGGTTTTTTCATATCGAGATCGGCAAAATCGTCAGCCGCTGGATATCGGATCCGAACTGGTCGCATGGATTTCTGATTCCGCTGTTCAGCCTGTATTTTCTGCATCAAAATCGCCTCCAGCTCTTCAGCATCAAGACCAAACCCAGTTGGCTCTTCGGGCTGGGGGGACTTGTTTTCCTACTGGTCGTCTACTGGCTTAACACCGTCCAGTTTAAGTTTGCCTACGGCGACGCCCTGATCGGCATCGCCGCCATCGGCGCCACAGTCCTGTTTGTCGGCGGATGGCCGCTGATTAAGCTGACCTGGCTTCCGATCGCCTACCTGTTTTTCGCCGTGCCCCTGCCGGGCAGGCTGTACACCCAGATCACCCAGCCGATGCAGCGCCTGGCCGCGCACGTCTCGGCTTTTGTGTTGAACGGCATCCCCGAGCTTGAAGCCTCGATCAGCGGCGTGATTATCGATGTCGTCTATCGCGGCCAGCCGCTGGTGCCGAGCCTGGAAGTGGCCGAGGCGTGCGGCGGAATGCGCCTGTTGATGGCCTTTGTCGCGCTGGGCGTGGCGATGGCCTATCTGCACTGGCGTCCGATGTGGCAGCGCGGCGTACTGCTGCTCAGCACCGTGCCGATTGCCGTGCTGTGCAATGTCATTCGCGTCTTTATTACATCGCTGATTTACATCTTCTGGGATCCGCAGTACGCTCAGGGAATCTACCACGACATGCTCGGCATCCTGATGCTGCCGTTGGCGTTTTCGCTCTACGGCGGCCTGGCCTGGCTGATGAGCAACCTGTTTGTCGAGGAAACCGAGCAGGCCGACGAAGATGTGATTGTCGTTCGCCGGTCTGACAGCAACACACAGGAGAAGGCGTCATGAAAGCGATCCTAAAACCCTATCTTCAACCGGCCTTTCTGATCTGCGCTCTGGTTTTGCTGACAGCGGCCACGAGCAAATCGCTGGTGATTCAGGCATTGGGCTGGCAGTTGACCAAACATCCCCTGCCGCTGCAAAATGCCCTGCATGAGATGGACGAATCAGCGCTGGAGCCCTTCGTCGTTGTGAACAAAACGCGCATCGACAACCCGGATGTTCTGGCGGCGCTGGGGACCGAGGACTATCTGCAATGGCTTCTGGAGGACCCGCAGGCCGAGGACGGCAGCCCGACTCAATTTGCGATGGTCTTTGTGACCTATTACACCGGCGATCCGGACATTGTCCCCCACGTCCCCGATGAGTGCTACGTCGGCGGCGGCAATGTGCGCAAGGGCGGCTTTGTGGACACCGCCCGCCTGAACCGCGGCGGACAAGGCGACCAGCAGACTCTCAATTATCAGAATATCCTGTTCGGCAGAACCAATGATCCGATGCACGCAGGCGGCTCGGACTTTTATGTCGCGTATCTATTCCACGCCAACGGCCAATACAGCGGCAGCCGGACCGAAACCCGACGTATTCTGGGACAGAACTTTTTAAGCCGGTATTCGTATTTCTCCAAAGTCGAATGGCAGTTTTTCGGCCAGATGGCCACGCCGTTTGGCCGGCAGCGGATCTATCCCGACCGACAGGAGACCGTCGAGGCGTCCGAGCGGCTGCTCAACATCCTGCTGCCCGTGCTGGAAAACGACCACTGGCCCGACTGGGAGGCCGCAAACAGGGAGGATACAAGTTCATAATCCGTTGTGGTGATGTGTAAATGGTTTCTTAAAGGTATTTACGATGGCAAAAAAATTAAACAAAAAAGTGGTGATTATTGGCCTCAGCGTTCTTGCACTGGGTGCGATCGGAGTAGGCATTCTGGGGATTCGCTATATGCGCAACCGCAACCCGGAGCTGAACCTTCGCCTGGCCCAAGAGGCGCTGGCCGAGAACGACTATGAACGGGCTCGGCGCCACATGGGACGGGCCTATGCCCACGGGCCGACCGACGCCTACAAAATTGAACGCCTGTTTGACCTGGCCGAGCTGCATCTGATTGACGACGAACATCAGCAGGCCAACTGGCCCAGGGCGCTGCGAAGCTGGAATACGGTGTTGAACATCGATCCGCGAAACAAGCAGGCCCGCCGGAAAATGCTCGAGTATTTCTATGAGATGGCCGACAGCGGCGCGGCCGCCGCCTGGCAAAACGTCCACGAGAATGCGACAGAGTTGCTCGATATCTATGCCGACGGCGACAGCAAGCCGGACTCGGAGCTGCTTGCCGCCTATGGACGGGCCGCCCTATCCATCGCGCGAAGAGGCGGCACAACCAACCCCGAAGACTATGTGACGCAGGCGATCGACACATTTGAAGCGTTAATCGAGCGAGAGCCGGGTGTTCATTCGCATTATGCGTATTTGGCAGACGCGATGCTGGTCCAGGGCAGCCTGCGGGCCACTGCCGGCATCATGCGCGCCGACGAGCGAGCGCAGCAGACCGCGATGCGACGGCTGGACGAGGCGATTGAACAATCCGAAAATAAAAGCGCCGCGATCGCAGCCCGTTACAGGCACGAACTGCGGGCCTCGGCTGACGATCCCAACGCCATTGAACGTATGCGTGCGGATATTGAAGAGTATCTCCAGACGCTGCCGCCTGACCCTGAGCTTCTGACGGTCCTGTCGCAAACCCACGAGCTGTTCGGCAGACGCGACGCTGAGTCCAGCTTGAACCGCGCGATCGAAACGGCCCGGCAAGCCCATCGTCTGGCGCCGGAAGAGTTCCAGTACGCCTATCGGCTGGCGAGCCTGCTCTATCGCAGAGGCTCGGCGTTCAACGATACCGCAGCGATGGACGATGCACTGGAATTGGCCAACGAGATGCTGACCATGCGCCAGACCCAGCCGCTTGCCGGCCCGCGCGAACGACGCAGTCTGGTCAACCGCAACGCCGTGGATGTCTTTCTGGCCCGCTGCTATCTTGAGCACGCCCTGGATCGGCCGGACGACGCCCACACGTGGATTCAAAGAGCCGAGCCGCATGTGGAGCGGATTTCTCAATTTTACGGCAGCAGCGAACACATCGCCGTCCAGCAATGGCAAGGCATGCTGGCACTGGCCAAAGGCCAGCGCGATCGCGGCATTCGCCTGCTGTATCGTGCCTACGAACAGGCACGCGCTTATGATAGCCCCAACCAGCCTTCAACCGTTGACCCGGTGCTGTGCATGGTCCTGGCCCGCGTTGCCCGCGAAGAAAATCTCATCGGACGACAGCGCGAATTCCTGGAACGGGCCATGTTTAATCGCAGTCGCATTATTTCAGACAGACCGGACTTGATTCTGGAATACGCCGAGCTTATGGCAAAGCATCAGGGATGGCGCAACGCCCTCGTATCGGCTCAAAGTTACCAGCAGCGATACGGCGTCAATGAACGCAGCAGACAGATCATTACCGATGCCGCACTGGCACTCGGTGAAACCGAGTACGTCACGGAAGCTATCGCGGCACTGCCTGAGGGCAGCGATCAGCGTAACGCACTGGAACTGCGTTTTGTCTCGTCGCAAATCACGCAAAAGGCACGTCGGCTTGCCCGCCTTGAGCTGGAGGCGCAAGACGAACAGGCCATCGCCGCGCTGCGCGACGACATCAACAATTTACGTCCGCACCAACAGCAGCTTCTCAGCGATCTGCTCGCTCACGCACCGGAAAAAGTCGAGCTTTCCGTGCTGAATTCCGTCATCCTGCATTACGCTCAGAATGACAAAATCCAGGACGCCGCGGAACTGTTGGACGCCTACCTGGCACATGACCCCGACGCGTTCTCCGTGCAGGTGCTGCGCCGACAGCTTGACGCTCCGGATCCGTTGTCGGCGATTTCCCACGAGCAATACAGGGCGTTTCAGTTGGACGCCGCGGGGCATCTGGACGATGCCAAAAAACGCGCCATGACCAAAGCCGAACTGTATCGCGGCTGGGGCGAGTACGACACGGCCCTTGAGATGCTCCAACAGGCCGCCCAAGCGGCTCCGGATGACGATGATGATGTGATTCGCATGCAATTTGACATTGCGCTGGATCGCGAGGATATCGAAACGGCCCAGCGCCTGCAGCAGGTCATACGCACACGCAATCTGGATGATTTTGAAGGCAACATGGCAGCCGCCCAGTTGGAACACTTAAAAGGCAACTATTCACTGGCACTTCGCCGCGTGGATGAATGTCTGGCGATCAACCCCCTGATAAGCTCGGGGTATTACGTCAAAAGCCTTATTTACCGGGATATGGATGATCTCGACGCTGCGATTGAAAACAGCAGTCAGGCCGCCCAGGCGGACCCGCTCAACAGCCTGTATGCCAGAAACCATGCCTCGCTGCTGTTTGATCGCAACGCCGCCCTCGGAACGCGTGTGACATCCAGCCAGCAGGAGGAATTGATTCAGGCCATCACCATGGCCATCGCTCTGAATCCCAACCAGTGGCAGCTTCAAAGCGTGTTTGCCGAGGTCATCAGCGAAACGGAACCGGACCGCGCAATCGCCATTCGCCGGCAGCTCTTGGGGCAGCATCCCACCGTCACCAACGCCGTTATGCTCGGCAATATGGCCCTGCGGATGGCCCGCGCCGAACGCGACACAGCCAAGCGCAGCGGCCTGATCGAGTTGTCCGGCCAGGCGTACAACCAGGCCCTTGAAATCGATCCGGGCAGCGAAACGGCAAAAGCCGCATACGCCGAATTTCTGAACCTGACCCGTCAAAGCGAACAGGCCGAAGCCCTCCTGCGCGATGACGAAAACCTGCTCTGGCGGTTCTATCTGCAAAGCGGCCGGTATGACGATGCCAAAGAAGTGCTCACAGAACTGCATCAGTCCAATCCGCAAGACATTAACATTTTGCGAGGACTGGTACTCACCGCAGAAGGCGCCGGCAACCGTACGGAATTTAAATATCATCTGGATCGTCTGGCAGAGCTCGATCACGACAAAGACGGCCGGTTGTGGCTAATCCAGAAATACCTGGACGGCGGCTATGCCGACGATGCAAACCGAAAGCTGACGCGCTTGACAGACCGGTATCCTGATGAGCAACTGGTCTTGCTGCTGGAAGCCTGGATTAAAATGACCCATGGACAGCTTGATGAGGCGATGACGCTGACCAACCGATACCTGGAATCGGACATGCACAATGCCGGTGCCTGGCGATTGCGCGGCCGGATTCGACGGCTGATGAACGAGCCGCGCCAGGCCCTGGACGATCTGCAGCGCAGCAAAAGTCTGTCTGCCGATCCAACGGTCAGCATGGAGCTGGCGATGGTCTATCGCGAACTGCGGCAGATCGACGCAGCCATCGGCGAGCTGCGCAGCGGACTTCAGGAGGCCCAGCCCCCTGTCCAGATGCGCCATCTGCTTGAATCGATTTATCAGGAAAACAACCGAACAGCCGACCTGGAGCGCTTTTATAACCAGACGATTGAGCAATTTCCAAACGACCCCGCCTGGCCTATGCGCGCCGGCCGGTATTATCTGTCCATTGATCAGCCCGACCGGGCGATGCCCTATCTGAATCGCGCCTGGACGATTTACCGCGAACATGGCCGGGTCAATCCCGCCATCCTGAATCTCGTTCTCGATGCAATGATCGCAAACCAAATGGTTGATACCGCCTTAGAGGTGGCCTCAACGGTCATCGACGGTCCGCTGGCGCCGCTGGCGTACGCCCATAGGGCAACCGCACATTTCAAACAGGGCCGGACCGGCGACGCTGAAACGTCATTTCTGACGGCGCTGGACAGGGCCGGAACGCATGACGAGTTTCAAGCCAAGATTCTCTCATTGATCCTGGAAACGGTCGGTCAGGATTTGGCGGTTCGCTGGATCGAGCGCGATCCGGATCGCCTGGCCAACAGACTCTTGAGTTATCATCTGGCAGCACACAACGAACAGTACAACCGCGGTTTGAACATCATCCGTCAGTGCATGGCCGAGGTTGCCCCCGATCAGCCGGAATGGGCGAACTTGTCCCTCAAAAAAGCCAGCCTGCTGGTGCGGGCCTATATGAAAACCGCCGACGGACAGTATCTGAGCCGTTCCATTGACGTCTTTGAGGACATCCTCGAACGCTATCCGGAGAATCCATCGATTTTGAACAACATGGCGTATCTGCTGGCCACCAATGACCAGCAGCTCGATACTGCAATGCACTACGCACGACGCGCCCATCAGCACGATCCGGACAACCCTGTGTACCTGGATACCTACGCCTATACACAATATAAAAACGGCAACCTCGAAGCAGCGCAGCGCAATCTGCTGCGGGCACTGCACCTGTTCGAGGTCAGCCAACGGACGGTTCCCTGGAATGTGTATGATCATCTCGGCCAAGTCTATGAATCACTCGGCCAGGCCAGTCTGGCGATCGACAATTTCCACAATGCGCTGAATGCTGCGTCCGACATCCCCGAACCCGAACAGCAGCGCCTCAAAGAGCGGATCAGTGCACTCGAACAGCATGCAAATATGACACTCTAATGGATCAAATGATCAGGAGAGCCACTTATGGATAAACCCGTTCAACGTCCCGTCAACAAAGCCGTCGCCCCCGTCGG
>SKKI01000145.1 GCA_007121565.1 Phycisphaerae bacterium | reverse complement strand
ATCGGCAATCCGTTCGGCCTGACAGAGACGTTGACCGTCGGCGTTGTCAGCGCCAAAGGGCGGCGGGTCAGCCATCGCGCGGATGATTATCAGGACTTTATCCAGACCGATGCGGCGATTAACCCCGGCAATTCCGGCGGGCCGCTACTGAACCTTGACGGCCGGGTCGTCGGCATCAATACCGCAATCATCACCGGTACAGGCGGGTATATGGGCGTCGGTCTGGCGGTACCCATCAATATGGCCAGCAGCATCAAGGATCAATTGATCGCCACCGGCCAGGTGCAGCGCGGCTTTCTGGGTATCCGGATGCAGAACCTCACGCCCGAACTGGCCGAGTTTTTCGAGGTCGAATCGGCCAACGGTGTTCTTGTGATGAGCGTTGAGCCGAACTCCCCGGCCGAAGAAGGCGGCCTGATGAAAGAGGATGTCATCATCGGCGTCGATGGTCGCGACATCGCCAACAGCAATGAAATCCGAAACCTGATCGGCTTTACATCGCCCGGTACGGAGGTGGACGTTGTCGTCATCCGAAATGGACAGCGGCATACCCTGACCGTCACCGTTGGTTCACGGGACGACAGCGAGCTGGCTGCGACGGGCCAGATCGGCAGGCAGCTTGGGCTGCGTGTTGAGGCGATCGATGAGCAACTTGCCCGCGAGCACAATTTGACCGAAGGCCAGGGGGTTCGCGTCGCCGAGGTCACCCCCGGCAGTCCCGCCGATCGCGCAGGGGTTCAGCCCGGCATGGTCATCTACAGTGTGAACCGACAGGAAGTCGAGTCGGTATCGCAGTTCAACGAGGCGCTGAAAGAAACCGAAGACACCGGCAGGGCACTGATGCTGGTTCAGACAGGACGATTTTCCCAATATGTTCTGCTGCGTTTGCCGTAAAAGCGTCTATCAATCACCTTCAAAACAAGCAGGGCCGGCCGGAGGGCCGGCCCTGTTAGTATGGACGCCGCAACAAGGCGATTAGCGGGTGCGTCTTGGGCCGCCGCCATAGCCACCACCGCCGCCGCCGCCGCCATAGCCACCACCACCGCTGCCGCGGGGGCCGCCATGTCCGCCGCCGCCGCCGCGGCCATATCCGCCGCGCCCTGTGTTTTTACGCTGCGGACGCACCTTGGGCGGGCTGGCCTCGGCGACTTTTATCGGGCGCCCCATTTGGTCGGTTTCGTTCAGGCCGGCAATCGCCGCGTTGGCCTCGCCTTCGTCGCTCATCTCAACGAATCCGAAGCCTTTGCTCTGGCCGGTCGCTCGGTCGGTAATCAGATTCACGCTTTCAACAGTCCCGTAAGCGGAGAATAACTCGACAAGCGTTTCCTGATCGACATCGTAACTTAGGTTGCCGACATACAATTTCTTGGACATAAAAACTCCTGTTTAAATAGGACCCCGGAAAAGCGGTCGAGTGAAGGAAATGAGATTTTGGTCTCGTTAGTCGATACACCGGTACTATACCCGTCGCCTGCGCGAAAAGCTACACAATAAATCCGGCAAACGAATTGCCGACAAGAATTTCGCTCGATATCAAAATAAGCAGATTAAAGACGTGTTCTTCCCAGTGCGGCCAGGGCGAGTTTGACGTTGCCGAACGGGGCGCTGACGGCAAAGCCGGCCACGTGGGGGGCGAGGGTTTCGATCATCTCGTGGGCGATTTCGACGCCGATTTTTTTGGCGTCATCGGCCGAGCCGGCCTTAGCCATTCGAGCCAGAAAAGCGTCCGGTACAACCACTCCCGGTACTTCATTGGCCATAAACTCGGCGTTTTTGAAGCTGGTAAACGGCCAGATGCCCGCGATGAACGGCACATTGCACTGTTCGACCGCCGCCTGGAACGCGAAAAACATTTCTGTATCGAACACCGGCTGGGTGATGGCGTACTCGGCCCCGGCGTCGGTCTTGAGTCGGAAGCGGTCAATTTCCCGGTGCAGATCGGAGGCGACCGGGTTGGCCCCGACGCCCAAAGTCAGCGCCAGCGGTTGCGGCAGGGGGTTGCCGGCGATGTCCAGCCCGCTGTTCAGGTTGCCAGCCGCATGGGTCAGCGCGACCGCATCCAGATCAAACACGCCTGTCGCGTCCGGGTATTCGCCCAGCTTGGGTGGGTCGCCGGTAATCAGCAGCACGTTTCGCAGCCCGATCGCGTGAATGCCGAGCAAATCGGATTGCAGGCCGATGAGATTTTTGTCCCGACAGCAGATATGCAGAATGGTTTCAATGCCGACGGCCTGCTCGATTTTCAGGGCCGTCACCAAGGGCGACAGTCGGGCGCTGGCGCGCGGCCCGTCGGGGATGTTGATTGCGTCGATGCCGTGCTCGCGGCACAGGCGGGCGCTGTCCAGCAGCTTGCCTGCATCCACGCCGCGCGGCGGGGTCAGCTCGATACACGTGATGGGCTTTTGCCCGGCCAGCTTGCGTCCCAGTTGGCTCTTCTCGGCCAGCGGCACCGGTTCAAATGCCGGCTTGACCACCGCCGGTCGCACGGTAATGCGCCCCGGGGCGGATTTTGGCGATGCGGCTTTGGCCAGCGGCCGCACGGCCTTGACGATCTGGCGGATGTGATCGGGCGTGGTGCCGCAGCAGCCGCCGAGGATGCGGGCGCCGTGCTCGAAGAATCGCTTGGCGTACTCGGCCATATACTCCGGCGTGCACATATACAGTGTTCGGCCTTCCACCCGCCGCGGCAGCCCGGCATTGGGCTGGATTGCGATGGGTTTGTCCGTGACGCCGTCCAGACGCTTGAGCGCCTCGAGCATATCGGCCGGCCCCAGCGAGCAGTTCAGCCCGACGGCGGCGATGCCCTCGCAGGCGGCGATTGTTGTGACAGCCTGCTCGATGGGCGTGCCGAACAGCGTTTCAAACTGCTCGGTGCAGGTCAGTTGGGCGACGATCGGAATGGCCGGATGCCGCCGGGCCGCTTCAATGGCGATCAGCAGTTCGGCAGTCTCGGGGAAAGTCTCCAACAGGAAAAAATCGACACCCGCCGCAGCCAGTGCATCGCACTGAGCGTCAAACGCCTGGCGGCTCTGCTCGGCCTGTGCGGATGGGGGCTGGGGGTTGTCCAGTCCTACCGGCCCAACGGCGCCGGCGACCAGCGTATCGGTATCGCCGGCAGCGCGACGGGCCAGCGCGACCGCTTCGGTATTGATGGCCGCACACTTTTCGGCAAGGCCGAACCGCGTCAGCTTGATCGGATTGGCGCCGAAGGTATTGGTTTCGAGAAAATCGCAGCCGGCATCAATATACGCGCGATGAATCCGCTCAATCAGCGCAGGGCGGGTTAGATTCAGCTCGTCAAAACAGGTATTCAGAAACGCTCCGTGCTGATAGAGCTGAGTTCCCATCGCCCCATCACCGATAACAATACCACTGGCGAGTTTTTCAGGTAATTTCGAGTGTGACATAATCTACGTTGTCGCCAGCCAGGCGATCAGATTCAGCACGACAATCGCCAGGATCATAAAGCCGCTCAGCGTGACAAAAAGAATGCCCACTTCGCGGATGAAGCGTTTCCACATCAGCACGCGCATCTTGGTGGCTTTGTAAATGATCGCAATCGCCGCCAGCAGCGGAAACATCCACAGCATCGACGCCGGATCGGTGCCGATATGAATCGGTGAGGTAAACAGTCCCGCCAGCAGTGCCGAGCTCATGCCTCGTCCTCCCCGATCAGTTGTCCACGTCCGCAGTAGGCCATATACACCGCGTTGGACACGCACAGCAGGTTCAGCAGCCCGGCGATAATCGTATAGATCAGCCCGATGTCGGCAGGGCGTCCATAGGCGATGTACTCGCCTTTTTGGGCGATATCGGTCAAAACGCCCACCGCCGGTGTGGTCAGCATTTGCCCGGCAAAAATATACCATGCCGTGTGAACCGGCTCAAGTACCGCCACCGAGCCGATATACAGCCCTACGGCAAAAAGTCCCACGACCGTCGCGCAGATAATAATCGCCCGCTTGGTTTCACGTATCAGCAGGTGTCCGGCGCCCGGAACGGCCCAGCCGGCCAGGGCGACAAACAGCAATAACAATGCAAAATCGGTGCTGTTACGCATGTTTTTCATTAAAAACCTCCCCCGGTCGGAGGCGCCGGCGGCGGCGAGTCGTCAATAATCGGCCTTTCGTCGGTTGCTTCGTAGCCCGTCCGCGCCAGTAGATTGCGGGGCAGCAAATGTATCAATACCGGCTCGATGGTCGCGGTCATATTGGCCTGGAAAGCGGCCTCCATCTTGTTCTCCAGATAATCGGCCTCAGTGGCCGGCTTGCGATCAACGCGTTTAACCACATAACAGGCCGCCTTTTTTTCAATGCTGACCACCTCGGCAAGTTCATCGACAGACGCCTGACTGTCGGGCAGCAGGCGATGAATCTTTTCATTGCGAGCGCTGGTTGCAAGCCGATCCTGAAGGAACGCCGCAGCGGCGGGATTCCTTTCAATGAAGCTCAACATTTGGGCGCGTTCGGTTTGAGGCAGGCGGCGCTGGTCTCGAATCGTCTCCAGCTCAGCAAGGGGGATGTCATGCTCGGCAAGCTTCTCATTAAACACTGCAATCGCTTCGTTCCAACCGAGGTCCTGGACCAGTGTTGCCAGGTCCTGGGCAAACGTTTCGGCCTGCTCCATTGCCCGTCGCGTGCGGATGTCGGAGGCAATCTGATCGGCCAGCGAAAAAAGCGGCTGTTCGTCTTGGCGCTGTGAGGGCAGGACGTTCATTCCGTGGATTGGGAATGAAATATCCATTGTTGCGGGAACCTCGGCCTCTTGAATGTCAACCACACGCACCATCGTCATCAGACGGTGATACTCCTGCGCCTCCTGATCATAATGCCCGCCTGTCATCGGGCCGATATTCTCCCAGGGGCGTGCCCGGAGGCCGCCGATGGCCGACGGCGTTTCCCGGGGGTCGCGCCGAACAGTGAATACGACCTCTGACAACGCAGTGGAGCGTTGGCCGTGCTGAACCTGTAGCATCGACAGGATATCAGTATCCTGGAAATCGGCTCTGCTCAAAAGCCCTGTCCGACCGGTCAGCACCTGAACGTTGTATTGTTGCGACAGATCCTCGGCCGCCTGCGCGTAATCGCCCGCAACCGCCTGGAACTGCTCAAAATCGGCTTCTTCCAGGTTGATCGTGAAAAACTCCTCTTCGGTCATCGTTCTGGCGTCGTTGAATATCTGCATGGCCAGGCGGTTGATCCGTTCCTGCTGCATCTGTTGGCGTATCTGGGGCAGCGCTTCGGAAAAGGAGCGCGTTCGGGTAACCTGCTCGCCTTCGGGGTCGGCCGGATCTGCCGGCTCCTGGTAGCGAAACCGCTCAATATTGCGGCTGTAAAACTCTTCCATCTGTTCGGACGTCGGCCGCGTGATTTGCGTTTTGACATCGTCCAGCAGCACGGTGATATACTCCAGTTGAATACGCTTGGGCAGTCTGTAGCCAAACCCAAACGGATTGTCATCGCTGAACAGACCGGGCATGACATCATTGTACGCCTCAAACTGCTGGTGCATTGCGTCCTGCTCGACGGGACTGTCTTCGTCGATAAACCACCCGGCCGCAATCTCAACCCATTCGGCGTCAAACTGCTCGTGGCTGCGCCCGAGCGCAGCTTGCAGTTGATTGAGCGTGACCAATTGATTGTCGGTGATGTTGTTGATATAAAACATCACTCCCAGAAAATCAGCAAAGGTGCGTACAATTTGCTCTTCGGGCAGATTCGTTTCGCGGATAATGGCACGGTAGACTTGCGCCGGATCGGCTCCCTCGGCCAAATGCGGCATGATTTGCAGCAGTGTATTGCGCGCATTAGCCTCGGAGATCGCACTGCCGGCGCTGTGTGCCTCGGCTTGCAGCAATATCCACGCCAGTTCCGGCTGCGGCCGTTCATCAAAAAAGTCGTCAATCAGTGCAACATCGACAGGAATCTGTCCGGCCTGGGCAGCCCGTTTTAAATCCGCCGGTGACAAGTTTTCTGCCAGTACGCGCGAGTCGGGAAACAGCAGGTGCGCCATCAGCGGCCCGGCCAGACCCTGCTGGCCCTGGGCCATCAGCACCATATCCCCGCCGAGCATCTGCAGCAGACGCAGCTCATTCTGAGCGGCCAGATAATCGCGCGCACGAATCCGCTGGCCGTCCTCAAGTGTCCCTATTACCGGGTTATCTCGACCCAATAAGCCAATAAATAACTGGAGCCCTGCATAACCCACAACAAACGATATCATCAAGAAGATGACGACAAACGCCATTATCTTTTTCTTGTTTTTGCGCATCCATTTGTACAAATGCATAAGTCGGTCCCGTGTTTAATTCAATCTCTATGTCCTGTTCAAAATGTACGAAAAAGGCAGTATAGCCACCCAAGGAAGGATTGCAAGAAAAAATGCTTCTTTGTCGATTATCTTTGAATTGGACAACCGCCCCGGGCGCGTGTACAATCCCACCACTCAATGAATTCACTTTTTATACTGATGGATTGATGGTTTGTTCACCATTGGGAGACTTCAGATGCGCGCGAGGACATATTCGCAGGCCGCTTTTGAGCAGGCCAAAAAGGTCATCCCCGGCGGGGTCAATTCGCCGGCGCGGGCGTTCGGTTCGGTCGATTGCGGGCCGCTGTTCATTGCCGCGGCCCGCGGGGCGACGATCACCGACGTGGATGGCAATACCTATATTGATTATGTCGGTTCCTGGGGACCGATGATCCTGGGCCATGCCCATCCGGAGGTGGTTACGGCTATCGAGCAGGCTGCGGCCCGGGGCACATCCTTCGGCGCGCCGACAGAGGCTGAAACCAAGCTGGCTCGGCGAATCGCCGCCGCATACGAGAGTATCGACAAAGTCCGCCTGGTCAGCAGCGGTACCGAGGCGGTCATGACCGCCGTGCGGCTGGCACGGGCGTTCACCCGGCGCGAGAGTATCGTCAAGATGGTCGGCGGCTATCACGGCCACAGCGACAGTATGCTGGTCAGCGCCGGCTCGGGACTGGCCGAACACGGCGTGCCTTCCAGCGCGGGCGTGCCGGGCCATGTCGCCGCCCAGACCATCGCCGTGCCGTATAATGACATTGAGGCCGTTGGTCGGGCCTTTGCCAACTATCCCGACCGGATCGCGGCGGTGGTGGTCGAGCCGGTTGCGGCCAATATGGGCGTTATCGCCCCGGTAGAAGGGTATTTGGAGGCAATCAGGCAGTTGTGCGACCAACATGGAGCGGTGTTGATTTTCGATGAGGTCATTACCGGTTTCCGCGTTGCCCTCGGCGGAGCGCAGCAGCGATACGGAATCAAGGCCGATTTGACGTGTCTGGGCAAGATCGTCGGCGGCGGATTGCCCGCTGCGGCCGTAGGGGGGCGAAGCGATATAATGGACTTGTTGTCTCCTGTTGGGCCGGTTTATCAGGCCGGCACCCTTAGCGGCAATCCCCTTGCGGTGGCTGCGGCGAACAAAACACTTGAACTGCTCGAGAAGTCCGACACGTATCGGACACTTGAACAAAAAGGCGCATCCCTCGAGGCCGGACTGAAAGACGCCGCCGGGCGGGCGGGTATCCCGTTGACAATCAACCGTGTCGGGTCAATCCTGAGTGCCTTCTTTTCGCAGCATCCGGTCCGGCATTTTGAGGATGTCCAGGCCACCGATATCGCCCGGTTCAAGCGGTATTTTCTCGACATGCTCGAGCAGGGCGTTTATCTGGCCCCCAGCGCCTATGAGGCGATGTTTCTCTCGCTGGCCCATACCCAACAGGATATTGATAAAACAGTTTCGGCCGCGTATAATGCCTTCTGCAACATTCGATAGGGCCGTAAGCCGGGGCCGGTTTGACGGCCAAATCACTTAGCGTTGATTTTAATGAAGGGAAAATGCAATGGAAGAAAATGTCAATCAGCAGATGATCGATACCACCGACAGCCTCGAGGCCGTCAGTGTAATGAAGGGAATGAAAAATCTTTTATTCTGGCTGCTGCTGCTGGCGCTGGTGGCCTCGCAGGGTGTGTTTTGGCTGCATCGCCTTGGTTTGGTCGAAAAAGATGACGAGCTTGCGTGCGGTGCGGCCGGGACTGTTGTATGTGACAGGGCAGACGGCCAGCAGCGTCTGTCCTTTGGATTCGCTGCGCCGGTGCCGCTGACCGCCCATAATACCATTTCCGAGCAGGTCGAACGCATCGCCCAGGAGGTCGGTCTGGATGCGGATGACGACGCAGATCAGGCCGATATCGACCCCGACGCGCCGCCGGAAAACGGCGAACCTGTTGTTGAACCCGATCCGCTGGAGGAGCCGGAAGAGCCTGCAAGGACGCTGGATTTGAATATGTTGCGGATGCATTACACCACTGCCGGACAGATTGTCTGTGCGGCCAATTTTGTGATGTTCATCGCGGCGGTGCTGTACTGTCTGACGCTGCTGATGAACCTGAAAATCTCCCTGACCGGCAAACTCGGCGGCATCAATCACATCAGCCGGGCATTTTTCAATTCACTGTTTTTGCTGGTCTTCTTGACGCCTTGGCAGGTGATTTTGCCCGGTGTTGTGCTCGGGGCGATGTATATGCCGGCCGAATTGCTGTGCGGCCGCTGGGCCGGAGCTGACGCCTCGGGACTGTGGACGATTCTGTTTTATCTGCGGTTCACAGGCTATTGGCTGCTGGTGGTATGGCTGTTGCTCTGCGCCCAGTCGCGAACGCTCAAGTGGTCACGCGCCACCCTCCGCCGGCTGGGAATGACCCGCTGAACAGTATTACGGTATGGACGAACACAAAAGCATAAATCAGAATGACGCGGTAGAACGGGATGGTGCCGACAGCGCTGTACCGATCTGTCCCAGGTGCTTTTCTGAATATGATCCCAAGCTCAAGGGGTGCCCATGCTGCAATGAGACTACTTTTATGCCCTTGGGCGAAAGACGATTGCATGGTGTAGAGGTCTTCACGTATCCGTTTAGAAAAATGGTTGAATTTATAATCAATAAATTCTTATCAGGGTGGAAATAAATGAGACGCTTCTAACCTATCTCGACAGTCACAAGTTCACATTAGGCCGCATCCTTATCGGGAGCGTTGTTCCTGCGTAATTTTTGCTTTTGTTGAATTAATTGCGTTATCCAGTCTTTGCCGAAACCGTATAAGTTATTT
>SKKI01000290.1 GCA_007121565.1 Phycisphaerae bacterium | reverse complement strand
GGCGCGTTTCGGCGGCAGATCGCCGAGGCGGCCGGGCGGACGGGGCTGACCGACGGCGATGTGATCGGCGCGTTGTCGCGGGGGATGCCGACGATCCAGGCGATGGGCTGGAGCCCGGACGAGGCGGTCGCGACCGTGGCGGCACTGGCCGCCGGCGAGGCCGGGCGGCAGCGGCAGGCCCTGCCGGCCCGGACACTGGAGGCGCTGATGGGGGCCAATATTTCAGAGGCCGAGGGGCTGGGCATCGATGCCGAGACGGCCGCCGATCCGCAGCGGCTGTTTGCGGCGATGGGGGCGCATGTGGCCGGGATGGAGCCGCACGCCGCGACGCGGGCGCTGCAGCAGGTCTACGGCCGCACCGGCGCGACGGGTGTGTATAAACTGATGCAGGCCGATATGGACGCCCAGCGGGCGGCGCTGGATAGGGCCGCCGGGCCGGAGGGCATCGCCCGCGAGCAAAGAAAAGCAGAGGGCCGGCGTGGGACGTTTGAGGCTGAGCACGACGAGATAGACGCTTTAGTGGCGTTACTTGGGCTTGATGTTACAGGCGATGAAGCCAGGCGTAAATTGATACGCCGGCTTGGGCGACAGTACCGGGAAGAGCGGCGGCGACGCGATCCGGTAGGGCAATGGGCCAGGGATTTGACGGGCCGGTTCGACCTCACTACCACAGTTGACGAGGAGGCGGCGTTTTCGATGTGGGCGGATTCTTTGAGCGAAGAAGAGCGAGCCGAAATAGCCGATCCCCTGGGTAGTGTTCGTGGGCACTTCTTCAGAGGTATGACAGAAGATCAGCGTTTCAGTGCGGTACGCGACGCGGGCCGCGAGCGCGGCATAACGGTCATCAATAATCATTATGATTATTCAACAAATCTTCAGCGCAGCGAAGGCAATGCGTCGCCGCGTATATCGCCATAAGGATACGAGCGGCAGCAGGATTGTTGCAAAACACCTGCCCCACTGATACAGCTTTTCGCGGGGGCTTTGCGTTTTTATACCTTGTGCCATCTTCGTGCGCAAAATGCCATTTTACATTTCGTTCTACAACTACAACAGATGTACCCGGAGAAATCAGCCAGAACGCCGTTAAATTAAGTGAGATTACAAGATGTTGTGTATTGCCTGGATTTACCAGCTTAACAGAAAAAGACCCCAAAGCCCCCTGAATTCGGTTGGAAGCAATAGGCGATAAACTGATCAAAAATAAGGATTTTCCTTATTTCTCGGACTAACTTCTTTTGTATAAAGGAGTAAAGGTTTTTTGAAAAAAGTTGAAGTTTCGTCGCCCCAACGGACGATACCAGTATTGTAAATGTTGATGACAGGTACGTAAGGCCGATAAACGGCATACTAGATGTTGTAGGTATCAGAAAGGCAATAGCCTCAATACGGATTCGAGGATACGTTGTTAAGAGGCCGGAGCGAATGTGTCCGGCCGACCGCTCAAACGGCAGGGACGGCTCGCTGGGCGGTCCATCTTGAGGTTGGATTAAAGACATGAGAACACTGAAAACAAAACGCTTTCAATTGGAACAACAGCGGCTGGCGGAGCGAAACTGCCGGGTGCGAATCGGAAAGCCCGACTCTTCGCAGTCATGGGGGGACACGGATTTTCCGATCGAAAGGCTGGTACATCATCTCGAGACCAACCCGATTGGTCGATTACTGAAATTGATCGCTGCTTTACCGGATGTTCGTTATGAAAAAATCGAACAGGCCAAAAAGCAGATTGCACTCTCGGACGAAGCGCTCGACGCCCGCCTGGACATGGCGCTGGATCGCGTTTTTGAAGAACTGACGACCGACGGATAATCGTCGTCCGGCCCGGCAACTATTCGACGGCGCGTGGACAGGCCT
Organism: Phycisphaerae bacterium; assembly: GCA_007121565.1. Lineage (GTDB taxonomy): Bacteria > Planctomycetota > Phycisphaerae > Sedimentisphaerales > Anaerohalosphaeraceae > T3Sed10-213. The sequence continues at coordinate 7,300 of SKKI01000290.1, read as the reverse complement.
GTGCTCAGGCGTGCGTTCCGTGGGTATGGTAGCTGTTTTCATCCAGGTCCACCGGCTTGTAGTCCGGCTGTTTGGATCGCTCAAGCTCCTCGTGAAAGGCAGCCAGAACCGTCTCCTGAATCTTCCGGCGACACTTGGCATTGATCGGGTGTGCAATGTCGGCATGCAGCTTGACACGTCCCTGGGCATCGGGAGGTGTTCGATTTTCATCCAGCTTGGCCCCGCACGTACCGCAGAATTTTGAACGCAGATGGTTTTTCCCGCCGCAGCGATTGCAATGATCGCTCATTTTGCGGGAAGGCATGGCAACAAACAGGCCTCCGGATCCTTCGATGATCTTGATGTCCCGAATGACAAATTCATTGTCGAGGGTCAGTGAGCAAAAGGCTTTGAGACGGTCATCCTGGTTCGACACAAGCTTGACTCTGACTTCGGTGATCTCCATAGTCTGCCTCGCGTAAGAGTTACCATCTATTGTAGGTGACGAATCTGCTGTCGCAGTTGTACGTCTGTTTGAGCCAACGCTGCAGTCGAGGCATCTGCTGCCGGTCGGGGTTCAGGATGTACATGGCTGATCCGCTACCGCTGAGGCAGACCTTTCGGCCGCAGAAGGCTTGGCACTGACTCTTCAGCTCTGCCAGTTCTCCATGTAACGAAAAACAGCTTTGTTCCAACATATTTGCGCATATTTCGGCTACAGAATCAATACTCTTTTTCCTTAAGAGTGGTTTTATCTGCCCGGCCCACCGCCGATACGCGTCTGGATCGTGGACGTAATTCCTATAAACACTTATCGTAGAAACACTTATGTTCGGCGTCAAAACAAGGGCGTCGAACGTGAAATGTTGCTCGACAGGCGATAATTTTTCTCCCCGCCCGGTGCAGATTGCCGCCGGTCCGTAGAGAAAAAAGGCGATGTCGCTGCCCAGTTGGGCCGCGATGGTGTGCAGTACTTCGGGCGGCTGGTTCAACCGGGCAAAGCGGTTCAGCCCCAGCAGGGCCGCGGCGGCGTCGCTGCTGGCGCTGCCCAGACCGGTGCCGGCGGGGATGTTTTTGGTCAGGGTTACCCGCAGACCGACAGAGTGCCCCGCATGGGCCAGCAGGGCCGCGCAAGCCCGATACACCAGATTATCCGGCCCGTCCGGCGCCCAGTGGGGCCCGCTGCAGATCAGCTCGATACCCTGGCCGCCGGCCGGCTCAAAGAGCAACTCGTCGTACCAGTCAATCTTGCTCATCAGCGTGTCAATCTCATGAAACCCATCGGGGCGTTTACCCGCGATGAGCAGATAGAGATTGATCTTGGCCGGCGCAAAGACCCGCAGCCCTGTGTCGGTGACGATGAACGGCTCAGCCATGTGAATCTGCCCGTATATGAAAATTCGTGTCAAACGATCACATCTTCAGCAACGCCGCTTCGGCGGCTTGGGTCCAGAGGCCGTTGCTGAGGGCCTCGGCCGCAGCGGGCGCTTTGTCGGCCAGATCTTCAAGCCGTGTCAGCTCAAGATCTTCACAATCGGGATATACGATGATCTTGCCGGCGATGGTGTGGTTTTCCACAGCGCGAATGCCGTCGATTGCGCCGTTGAGCCCCGAGACCGCCGCGACGGAGATATTCGTATTCAGCGAACCGGCCTGAACTTTCTTGAGCACGGTGAGCATATCGTCCAGCGTCGAGCCGCTGGTGCCGATAAAATAACAGCCCTTTTGGACATAGGCATCGATATCCACCGGCCCGCCGACGGTTGCGGGGATTCCCGCGAAAATGTTGATAATCGCCCCCGGCGCCGCATCGAGGACAGACTGGGCCACCAGTTTCGGCACCGGCGCCATAATCGCAAAATAATCAAATTGGACATCCGCCGGGGTTTCCGTGGGATTGTACGGCACATAGCCGACGGCGTTGGACTCGGCCAGCGGGCCGGCAATCGCGGTCAGTGCCGCCAGACGGCCATTGTCCAGATCGCCGGCATACACGGTCACATCCGGCACGCCCTGGCAGAGATTGCGGACGACGTGCATGACACCCATCGGCCCGCCCGCGCCGATGACATCGATCTTATCGTTCGGTCGGATCTCGCCGGTTGCCGGTATCCGCCTGATCGCCTCAAGCGGGTCGCTGCCCGGGGTGCCGATCATCCGGATATTGCCGTAGTGAAAGCGGCCGACAGCGGTCTGAACCTCTCGCCCGAACGTTTTGCCGCATTGAGCCAGTAGGATAAGCCCGTTGTTGGCGGTTTTGGCAAACAACTGCTGCAGGGTTTCGGCCTCTGCGCCGAAGTACAAGACATCGTCAAACGCCGCATCCGGCAAGGTTTCTATCGAATCGACTGTTTCCACGGGCATTGTCAGAGGATTGCGTTTGGCCGCCAGCGTAATGGAGCCGGGCGTGCCGCAGGCCTTGAATAAATCAAATACTTTTTTTTCGCTGAACGATTCATCGGCGACAATCAGCATCCTGCCGCCGGATTTGAGCGCAGTCCGTTCGCGCACAGCGTAGGCATCCTCTACACAGGCCCACGGCTCAACCAGCGCTACCGACGAGGCGGACAACGCATCGTCGGCGGCAATCAGCATCGACCGTCCGTCCGGCGCGGTGATGACCCGTTCATCCATCAGCACATACTGCTGCAGGGCCCCTTCGAAATTATACCCGAACGCCGCGTTGGACGCCGCCGTCGGCAGCCAGCGGTAGTCGGTCTGCACCAGGTAGCGCCCGCCCGCTTTGGCCTGTTTGACCTTGTCGCCGACGGTCATAACACGCACCACCGCCTCGTGGCCCGGTACAGCGGGCTTTTCATTGGGTACATAGCTGGGAATCTCGGCCAGCACAGCCTCTTCAATGCCCGAGACAATCGGGCCCTTGCGGCCGTGCGAGTCAAACTGCTTGAGCAGTTTCAGATCCGAAAAGCAAAGTCCCACCGCCTCGACCTTGGCCAGAATCTGATGCGGTCCGGGCTGTGGGATGTCTTTATTGGCATTTAATGTCAATTCATCGGGGCCGGTCAACTGCACGGCCGTCTGCGATTTAGGTAATGCGGTCATAGTTTCGTCCTGTCATCTAAATGGTTTTTATTTTTGATTTCTGTTTTCGTTCAGACCGGTGCTGGCTGTTGCCTGGAACTCATGCGGAAACGGCTTTCAAGATATCCGGCGGTGCCATTGTGGGTTCGATCTGCAGCGCGTTGACCTGTTGCGGCTCAACGGCCTTGCCAAAGGCCTCAAAGAAGTCGTTTTTGTCCTCCACCTCGCAAAAACATTTCTGCGCCCAGCCGCTCAGATAGCCCATGCCTGCGGCGCGCTGCAGCACCGTGTGGGCATACGCGATGTAAGCGCCTTTCAGAAAGATCGGCACCATTGGCTTCAGTTCGTCGCTTTCAAAATTGTCGCGGAATTTCTGGCCGAAGCTGTTCATCTCGGTGCCGACGAGTATCGGCATCCCGCGCGTCTCGGCCAGCGCGACAAACTGCTGCAAGTTGGCCAGTTTTTCGTCCGCCGCGCCCGGCGTGAAGTTGCGATCGGGGATGATGCTGACCGCCGCCGTGCCGCTGGAGGCCGCGACATCCAGCAATTGACGAATGTGCTGCTCGCCGTCGCTGGTGCCGTCCAGCCAGGCCAGCGTCGGTATCCCGCCGGCGGCCAGGACAAACGCGTTCATCTCATGCAGGGTCGGAAATGCGCCGGCCTGCGGCGCGGCATAGCCGGGGCCGCCTTTTTTCATTGTTTTGGCGCGGATGGCATTGAGCAGCGCCGGACTTTCGGGAAAATCGTTCAGCTCAAGGGACCGGCCGAGCTTGTCAGTCCAGAACTTAATCAGCGGCAGATCCCCGTCGCACACCTGGCGGGCCTTGCGCGCATAGGCCAGGCAAAGATGCCGCTCGGTGGGGTTGCCGCCGGGGCTAAGCGGCAGCACATCAGCCTCATAATCCAGCGTGACCGGGTCGAGAAAATCGTTCACCCGCCCCATCATTTCACGCGTGCGATGCTGAGCGGTTTGCTTGAGGCCGTCAAGAAATGCCTTGCCCGGGCCCTGCACCGTACCGGCCGGCATTGCAGCCCCCATGTGATAGGCGATGCCCGGCTCGCCGGGCGAGTTAATCTCCATCTCGGCAAACTCCGGCACAAACACCCGCGTTTCGATACTGCCGCAGGCCCGCAGATTCAGCGTCGCCGCGGTGCCGAGGAACTCATCGACCCCGTCCAGCACATCAAAATCCACGATGCCGGCCGCCGCCAGTCCTTCTTTTTTGGCCAGCCAGGCAAATGTGGTCGGCGAATAGCCGTAACAGTTGAACGAAAAGAACGTATGCGCATGCATATTGACAAAAGCCCCGGCCGGCTTGACGCCGACGGTCTTGCTTTGCAGCGCCTCGAGAGCCTGCTGCAGGGCCGCTTTCCGCTCGGCGGGATTGAAACTGTCCATCTGTTTTTCAAATTGTTCCGACAATACACACCTCCGTATAGACAATAAAAGAGACCATCTGTCGTTTTTCAAACATGCCATTATGTCAGATAACCACCGCGTTGGCAAGAATCTATTTGTCGCCATCGACACAAACCGGTTGCAAATACCCGCCCAGTAAACGGATAGAAAACAGCGACATTTCGGCGGTCTCTTTGCGAAAACAGGACACGTTCATTGCATACAGGGACGTCTAAGCGTATACTCTTTCCGTTATTTTTATCAGGAGCACGACAATGACACAGGTAATTCTTGCAGCACTCCTGCTGCCGGCGGCGGCAATGGCGGCCGGTGCGGCCCTGACGGCGGTAGTGCGGCGGCAGGCGGTGCGGCGGTCGTTTGTTGCCCGGCCGCAGGCGGATCGCTATCATCGCTCGGTCATCGCGCTGGGCGGCGGAGCGGCGATTTTCTGGACACTGGCGATCTTTATCCTGGCCGGTGCGGCGGCGGTGCGATTTGTCGTCGCGCCGGGATACCTGGACGGGTGGCTTTCGCCGAGTCTGCTGGAGCACACCGAGGGATTTCTTTCCAGGATGCCCCAACTGATGGTGGTGCTGGGCGTGGCCCTGGCGCTTCACCTGATGGGACTGTGGGACGACATGAAGCATTTGGGCCCGTTTTTCAAGCTGACGGTGCAGTTTGCCGCGGCCTTTGCGGCGGTGGTGTGGGCGGATGTGCGGATCACGATGTTTATCGAAAGCCATGTTGTAACGGCGATCCTTTCGGTGTTTTGGATCGTACTGATAATAAACGTATTCAATTTTCTTGATAATATGGACGGTCTCAGCGCCGGTATCGCGGCCATCGCCACAGCGGTGCTGATGGTCGCTGCGATGCGCAGCGGGCAGTTTTTTGTCGCGGCGACGGGTCTTGTTTTCTTGGGGGCCTTGCTGGGGTTTCTGGTGTTCAATTTTCCGCCGGCAAGTATTTTTATGGGCGATGCCGGCTCGATGGTGGTCGGTTTTTTCGTGGCCTTGCTGACGGCGCGAACGACCTATTATGACCCGGCTGTCGGCACGCCGCTGTATTCGGTGTTTATGCCGGCGGTGGTGATGGCGGTGCCGCTGTACGATTTTATCACGGTGACGTTCCTGCGGCTTAAGCAGGGCAAAAGCCCGTTTGTCGGCGATACGCAACATTTTTCCCACCGGCTCAAGCGGCGGGGGCTGTCCGACCGGCATGTGGCGCTGACGCTGTATCTGGCGACGCTGTGTACCGGCCTGGGCGGCATCATCCTTCAGGAGGCCAGCCTGGCCGGGGCGGTGCTCGTTTTCGTCCAGACGGTGCTGATATTGGTCATTGTCGGGATTCTCGAGGCCAGCTCCGCGGTCAACAGTAATGGATCGACACGTTGAGACAGAAAAAAACGCACAATAAAAAACACAGCACACACTCGACAGTTAAGCCGGTCTGGCTCAACGCCGCCGAGCAGGGGCTACTGGTGGTGCTGCTGGCGGCTGCGGCGCTGCGGGTGACGTTCATTGAAGCGCCGCACGTTGAGCCGCCGATGCAGGCGGCGCCGTTGAGTAATGAGACGATCAGTCTGCTGATGTCATATGTCTTCTGGGCGGCACTGGCGGCGTGGTTGCTCCTTGCCGCCGTCGCCGGTCGGCTGCGCTGGCGGCGAACCTGGATTGCCGGGCCGGCGGCGCTGTTTTGTGCGGTTGGACTGGCGGGGGTGTTTTTTGCTTCGGATAAACGGGCGGCTCTGACCGATTGGGCGGTGTTGCTGTCCGGTCCGATAGCGGGAATTTTGGCCATACAGCTTTTTGACACGAGAGAAAAGGTGCGTCTGTTTTTATGGCTGCTGCTGGCGGTTGCCGCGGCCACGACGGTTGCCTGTTACGATAAGATGACCGCCTCAAGTGAGATGCTCATCGTTCAGTACGAGAGCGACCCGGAGACGTTCCTTGAAGCGCTTGGCATTGAGCCGGGCAGCATGTCCCATTGGCATTACGAGCATCGGCTCTATTCGCGCGATGTATCGGGTTTTTTGACGACGAGCAACTCGACGGGATCGTTTTTGCTGCTAGCGGCCTTCGCCGGTGCGGGGCTGTGCGTTGAGGCCTTCGGCGCTAAACGCGCGGCCGATAAAGACAAATCCGCCGCTGCGAAAACAAAAAGCCAGGAGACGCTGGCGGCGGGGGTCTGCACCGCGCTGGTAACGGCCATTGCGCTGGCCGGGCTGCTGATGACCCAAAGCAAGGGGGCCATCGGTGCGCTGCTTGTCTTTGCGCCGATACTGACGGTGTGCCTGCTGTTTGGCAAAACGCTCTGGGCGCGGCGACGCGGCATTGTGGCCGGGCTGGTGATCTTTGCGCTGGCTGCTGCGGCGGCGATGACGGTCTACGGGATTGGCCACGGGCGTCTGCCCGGCGGCAATTCGATGCTCGTACGCTGGCAGTACTGGGTTGCGTCGGTCGAGATGTTTCGGGAATCTCCACTGCTCGGCGTCGGCGGCGGCAACTACGCGGCCCATTATTTGACCCACAAAATTCCCGCCGCCCCGGAGACCATCGGCGACCCGCATAACTGGATATTTTCGCTGCTGTGCACGTACGGCCTGCTCGGCCTGGCGGCGATGGCCTTTGCGCTGCTGCGCCCGCTGGGGCGACTATTTGCCCCCTTAGGGTGGGCGGCGCCCGCCGCCGGTCTCGGCGATTTGCATTTAGTCAACACACCGCCTTACAATGAACGCCGGCTCTGGCTTGCACTGCTCGGGGCGGTCTCGGCGGCCATGCTGCTGATCCGGCCGGGGCTGCTGCATTTGCCTGTTCAGGATCATTCGGCTGCGGAGTGGGCGGCGGCGTTTTTGCTGCTGATTGTGATCCCCGCAGCGAT
>SKKI01000298.1 GCA_007121565.1 Phycisphaerae bacterium | reverse complement strand
GTCGTTACCTGGTGCAGCGCCTCGGGTACCTGCGACCAGAAATCCCACTGCATCGTGTCGTTCTTGGCGTTGGTCTGCGGGACGCGCTTTTGGGTGTGGATAAAATACGGGAACTTTATCGCGTCGCGGATAAAGAATACCGGCGTGTTGTTACCCACCAGGTCCCAGTTGCCCTCTTCGGTGTAGAACTTGAGGGCAAAGCCGCGTACATCCCGTACGGTATCAGCCGAACCCTTCTCACCGGCTACCGTCGAAAACCGCCCGACCATGTCGGTCTTTTTGCCGACCTCGGAAAAAATCTTCGCCTTGGTGTATTGCGTGATGTCGTGCGTGACGGTAAAGGTCCCGTACGCCCCGGCGGCCTTGGCGTGCACCACACGCTCAGGAATCCGCTCGCGGTTGAAATGCGCCAGCTTCTCCTGCAAGTAATGATCCTGAAGCAGCGTTGGGCCGCGCTGGCCGGCGGTCAGTGAGGTTTGATTGTCCGGCACGGGAATCCCGGCCCCGGTCGTCAGTCGTTTTGGCTTGTCCATAAGTGTTCGTCCTTTCTCTCAAATTAACGTATCACAATTCGGCTGCGCGCGTTGACTTGCGCGGTTGACTGCATTGGTCGCACACCCCCTCAAGGGTCACCTTGACAGTTGAGACGGTAAATTTCTGTAAAATGTAATCCGGCGGCGATACCCGGTTTAACCGCTCGTCGTAAAAATCGATAATTCGGTCGCATTGTTTGCATCGAAAATGATGATGCGGCTCGACAATCGGGTCGTATCGCCGGGGCCGGCCGTGCCCGTCAACCGGATGGATAAGCCCGATTTTCGAAAATGTGTTCAACGTCCGATAGACCGTATCCATTGAGATATCCGGATAGATTGTCCGTACCGCGCGAGAAATATCTTCGGCGCCGGGATGGTGCTCACAGGCCAGCAGCGCCTCGTAAATCGCTATGCGCTGGGGAGTTAAACGAAACCCCTTGGCCTTGCATGACCGCCGAAATCGATCAAGATTTTCGCCGAGTTTATCCATTCTACAGTGTCCGGTCTGAAGTTAATAAAAATTATTATATAAGAATAATTCTTATTTGTCTACAGGGTTTTTGCATTATTTTAGATTTTTTTAAAAAAAAATTCGATGCCCCCTTTTTTACATATATTTAAGGCTTTAATATATCGCCTTTCCGGCCGTCTTGAAACCAAAAAACCCCGGCTGCAGTGGGCCGGGGTCTTGGGTGCATTGTCGTTATACGGGAGATTATTTGATAAACTCGATGTCCAGATAGTGGGTCGAGCAGGATACGCACGGATCGTAGGACCGTACGAGCATTTCCATTTTCTGGCGGAGGGCATCTTCGCCTTCGTCCATAAACTCGGGCACGAGCTTTTCAAAATCGTGCTGGATATTGGCGTGGTTCTGGTTGGTCGGGATGCAGCAGTTGCCCCAGACGCACTCGCCGTTTTTGTCGAACTCATAGGAATGGAACAAGATGCCGCGGGGCGCCTCGATGGCGGCATGGCCGCGACCGGCGCGTGGGGTGACATTAACGGTTTCCGGCTCAATGCCCTTGCTCAGCAGCGTGTCGATAAACTCCAGCGATGTCTCCACAACGTGGGCGCACTCGGCCAGTTGGGCGACGCTGTTCATGTAGGGATTGCAGCAGCCTTTTTCCAGCCCGAACATCCCGGCAACCTTTTTGCCCAGCGGGCTGATCTTCTCGGCTTGGTTGTTGAACCGCGCCAGCGCGCAGGCCGCATAGGAATCGCGGTGCCACTTGGTCCACTTGGCTGTCGATTGCGGGCTGACGTACTCGTTGGCTACGCGTTCCCACCTGGACGGCGGCACCGGGCCGTCGCCGTTGCAGTCGGTGCTGGTGATATCGCCGTGATAGAAACTGTAGGCGTTCAGCGATTCCATGTAGCGCGGATGCGTCTGGGTCAGGCTGACGTATTCCGTTTCGCGCGTAAAGTTCGGCAACTGATCGGCGACACTGAGCACCACCTCGCAGATGGTCACCAAATCCGGCACGATGGCCTCCAGCTCGCTCTTGATCGCCCGGAGCTGCTCTTCGGTTGGCAGGCGTGTCATCCCGCCGGGCCGCAGCGTCACGGGGTGGGTAATGCGCCCGCCCAGGATCGCCGACATCTGGTTGGCCACACGGTGGGCCTTGATAATGGTCTTGACCGCATCGGTGGCCTTGGGGATCAGCGGAACAACGGACTTTTCGCCGAACAGATCCGGCGCGACCAGGTAGCCGACGTGCAGCACATGGCTTTGCAGCAGCTCGGAAAAATGCAGCAGATGCCGCACCCGGTCGGTCTGCTCGGAGACCTCCAGCTTCAGGGCATCCTCGACGGCGCGCGTGGCCACCAGCGAGTGTGAAATCGAACAGATCCCGCAAATCCGGCTGACGATGGTCTGAATGTCGTCGTAGCGCCGCCCGCGCACCATCGCCTCGAAAAAACGCGGCGCCTCGGGCACCTGCCACTGACATTTTTCGATGGTTCCGTCGGTGACATTGACCACGATGTTGCCGTGGCCTTCGATCCGGGTAACGTGATGTACATTGATATTGATGTTTTTGCTCATACTATTGGCCTCTGTCTTATTTGCTGTTGAATAACACCATTTTCTGTTTTAAATCATCCAGTGTCAGGTTGTACTGCTCCATGACCTCTTGGGCCGCGTCGACGTTGGGATTATCGACCAGGCCGCGGCAGCCAAAGCAGCGCCACTGGGCCGTCGGGCACGGGGCCCCGCAGCCGGCACGGATAATCGGTCCCAGGCAGATTTCATTGTATTCATACCGGCAGACATTTTCGCGTTCCTTGCACTCGACACAGACCGGATAATTCGGGACGAAGGGGGTCTTGCCCAGCAGCAGGTCGCGGATGATGCGTTTGAATTCCTCGCCTTCGATCGGGCAGCCGTGAATCTTGTAGTCCACATCGACCACTTCGTGCACCGCCCGCGTCGTGGTGGTCGCCAGGTGGGGCATACCGGCGTCCTGGCCGTAGACGCAGCGCTTGACCTCGTTCAGATCGAAGTTGTTCTTCATTTTGTTGACCCCGCCAATGGTCGCGCACGCCCCGAGCGCAATGAGAATCTTGGCCCGCGTGCGGATAATCTGCACCCGGTGCTCGTCTTCGGGCCGGGTGATGGAGCCTTCGATAATGGCGATGTCGTACTCGTGGCTCTGTTCGCTCATCGCCTCGCGCCACTCGACCACATCGACAGCGCCGACCAGGTCGATAATTTCTTCTTCAATGTTGACGATTTGAAGCTGACAGCCTTCACAACAGGCAAAATCAAAAATTGCTACACGTGGTTTACTCATCTTAGATCGCCTCCGGCACATGGGCCAAATCGCTGTATCGGAAGACCGGTCCTTCCTGGCAGACATAGTATTGATTGATCTGACAGTGGCCGCACTTTCCGACGCCGCATTTCATTTTTCGTTCCAGGTTCACAAACGTACTGTCCTGCGGCACATCGACCTCGGCCAGCGCCATCAGAACGAATTTATACATCACCGGCGGCCCGCAAATCGACACCAGGCTGCCGGGCAGATCCTTTTCGATTTTGGGAATCAGCGTGGTCACCACCCCGACGTTGCCGCTCCAGCAGTCATGAGCCTCATCGATGGTTTCCATCACGCGCATATCCCGGCGTTCCTCCCACATCGCCAGTTCTTCGCGAAACAGCCGCATCTCAAAGCATTTGGTGCCGATCAATACCGTCACCTTGCCGTAACTGTCGCGATGGTCCAGGACGTACCGAATGAACGACCGCTGGGGCACCAGCCCGATGCCGCCGCAGATAAAGACCAGGTCTTTGCCCTTGGCCTGCTCGACCGGGTAGGTTGAGCCGTACGGGCCGCGGACGCCGAGCTTGTCGCCGACCTGCAGCTTGTGGATGGCACGGGTCAGCGTGCCGACGTTGCGGATGACCAGTTCCAGTCCCTTCTGCGTCGGCGAGGAAGAAATGGAGATCGGGGCCTCGCCGATGCCGGCCAGCGAGACTTCGACAAACTGACCGGGCATATACTCCAGCTCCTTGCCGCCGTCCAGCTCCAGATGCAAAAACAGCTCGGTGCCGTTGAGCATCCGCCGCTTGGTGATCGTCGCCGGCTGGGGCAGGTAAATATCTTTTTCGTTGGATACGCAGCATTCACACATAAGCGATTCTCCTCAATAATATAGCCGATTGGAACGACGGTTATCCGATATCGGTGCGTTTCATAAGCTGGTTATAGACATCTACGGGATTGGCGATATTCGACGTGCATGCGGTGATGCAGCGGCCGCAGCCGACGCAGGCGATTTGCCCGTCAATCTTGCCCGGCACGTATTTGCCCTTGCGGTACAAACGATGGCGAAAGCGGTCGGAGCGGTTTTTGCGGAAGTTGTGATCGCCGGCGACCGTCGCGAAATCTTCCAGCAGGCAGCCGTCCCAGGCGCGATACCGTGTGCCGCTTTTCAAGTCCCAGTTGACCTCATCCTGCACGTCGAAGCAGTAACAGGTCGGACAGACCTGGTTGCACGAGCCGCAGGAATAGCACAGCCGGGCCTTTTCTTCCCAGACGGGATGCTCGTAATTCTTTTCGAGCAGCTTGGGCAGATAAGAAGGCTTGCATTCGAGGACGTGCTGATTGAGTTTTTGCTGGTTTTGTTCCTGCACCGCGCGGCACTTATCCAGGTCGGCCTCCGAGGCCGGGCGTGCCTGGGGCATCAGGTTCGTCAGTGCCTTGCCCTTGTCGGTGGCCGCTTGGACCACATAGGCATCGCCGATGTCGGTCAGAAGCATATCATACCCCTTCTCGACGGTGGCCGTGCCCATCGAGGCGGCAAACACATTCTCGCTGGGCGTGACCACATCGCAGGCAATGACGGTGATATGTTGCCGGCGGTTCATATAATGGCTGTCGTACTCGTCCTGGCTGAACAACTGGTCCATCTGGTTGATGGAGGCCATGTCGTAGGGATGCACGCCCAGCAGGACCATCGGCGCGCCCTCATGGACGGGCGTGTAGCTCTCGCCTGCGGCAAACTGCAGCAGCGGCTCTTTCTGCGGGAGGATATATTTTCGCGGCGACAAAATCGTCACATCATAATCCAGCCGCAGCGCGTCAGCGGTCGCCAGATCGTCGAAGACAAACCGGTCATTTCGCTGCTGAACCCCCACCACCCGCTGATCCGACCGGATCAACGCCTCGACAAACTGTTTGAACTGGTCTTTGGATACTGTGCTTACACTCATGATTGTCCGCTTTCCATAGGTTTCTATTTGCTTGTCGGACAGGTCCGGGCCTGCCACACGCTGATATTAGGTTCGACATCTCACACATAGTACGGCAGCACACCCAGTGCCATTGCCATGTCAATCGAGACCACTTTGACCTGTTTGGGTACATCCAGACAGCACGGCGCCAAGTTCAACAGACCTTTGACGCCCGCCTGCACCAGCACATCGGCACAGCCCTGGGCCGCCTCAGCAGGCACCGCCAACAGCCCCAGGCGAATCCCGCGGGCCTTGAGCGTGGCCGCGGCGGCGATGTGTTCGATTTCAAGGCGGCCCACGCGGGAACCGATTTTAGTCGGATTATTATCGATAATTGCCGCGATTTCAAGACCAAAAACCGAAAAACCCGGATAAACCGCAATGGCCGTCCCCAACCGTCCGGCCCCGACCAGAACAGCCTTCTGCGGGACATCCAGCCGCAGAATGGCACGAATTCGCCTGGCGGTCGAGATTACCGGATAGCCGATGCCACGTGTCCCGAATGCGCCGAAATACGACAAGTCTTTTCGAATCTGCGGCGGGTTTAAACGAAGCCTCTCGGCAAGCTGCCGGCTGGAAATGGTTTCCTGGCCTTCCTGTTCCAGCAACGCTAACGCCCGCACATACAACGGCATACGCCGAATTGTCTCATCCGGAATTTTGTGGTATTTCATAACCGTTTTTCAATTTGTGCTTGTGCTCACATTCACAAAGCCACCTCAATGTAACCGTTTGGGTATCGGATGTCAACACAAATATTGATCCTATTCCAAAAAACAGGGGCGCGTTTGCCGCCTTAGGGACCGCCGGCATCGACTGCCGGTGGGTTGACCTGCCGGAAGTCAAAATGCGGCAACAAAAACCCGCTATCCTTATTGGCCCTTTGCATTCATCGGATAAAGCCTGATTTCAGTGCCTTGCAGTATTTGCCGTTTTGGGATATCTTGGCGCCGTTGCTTGCGGGACAATTAGTCAGTGAAATAAATCGTTATAAAGGCTTACATGACGTTAGCCAAAGGACAGTGCAATGATGAATCCAGCCGTCAAGTTATATTTGACATTACTGGCAACGGTGCTCTTTGCAGCTTCGACACATGCAACAGCAGATGACTTTGAAATCATAAAGGCAAGAGTCGTCGATCAACTGACCAGTTCGGGTGTCCGTGATGCAGGCATCGCGGGGATAATCGACAGGGCCAATGATGACGGCAGCTTTCGGGGTATCCATTATGACGATCTTAGCAGGGAAGCCGGATTTCCACACGGCCGTCATACGCAAAATCTTTTCAGCCTGGCAAGGGCCTACAAGACAGAGTCATCGAAATATCACAGGGATGAGAATGTTAAGGATATAATCATCAGGGGGCTTGAGTATTGGGTCAAACATGATTTTGTAGGGGACAACTGGCACAACAACCAAATTACCACACCATCGAATCTGGTCAACCTTATGCTGATTATCGGTGACAGATTACCTCCGGAACTTGTCGAACAGGCGCAACCCATAATCCGCAGAGCAACCATGGAGCAGATACCGGGCGTATTCTACGGGGCACGGCCCGGTGGAGACAGGATAGCCATTGCAGCTATCGTAGCCAAGAACTATTTGTTCCTCAATGACAAGCAAGCTTTCGATGATGTCATACAGATCATTGCCGGCGAGATAAAGTTTACGACCGGTCGGCGCGGCATGCAGCACGATTTCAGTTTCCACCACAGACGTGACCGAGTTAACAATACTACTGATTATGGGTATGGGAAATACGCAAATACCTTCGGGCAATGGTCATACTATGTAGCGAATACCGATTATCAGTTTCCCAAAGACAGGATAAACCTTCTTGTTGATTACTACCTTGATGGGATATACAAACAGTTGGTCTATGGCATTTATCGTGATATCGGGGTCTATAACCGAAAAATTACGCATCGAAGATCCAGCTCGCCCAGAGGAACCCTGGAAATTGCACGGCTGCTTAAAAGTTCAGACTATCGCAGCGAAGAGCTTAACGATATTTTGAAATTGAGAAGGGGACAGGAAGCCAACATAAGATCGTTCGCAAAGTTTTTCTGGCAAACGGAACATTTTGTGTTTCAACGGCCCCATTTCTACACAAGTGTCAGAATGCATTCGACACGAAACAGAAATAACGAGCAGCCTTATAACGGACCCGGTATTGTAGTTCACCACAGGGCGGACGGGGCCAATTATCTCAGCTTGGACGGCCATGAATACGACGGTATCTGGCCGGTGTATGACTGGCAGAAAGTCTCGGGAACAACCGTGATGCAAAAACCTGGACATCATGTCGCTGAGCGTTATGGCGGCAATATGCCGGTACAGATGGCGGGATTGACGGATTTTGTCGGCGGCGTGGATGACGGGCGTTATGGTGCCGTGGCCTACGATTTCAAGAGCCCCCATGACCTGCTTGAAGCACGAAAATCATGGTTCTTTTTTGACACCGAATATGTGTGCCTGGGGGCCGGGATCAATTCAGAGCCTAACCTGCCTGCCTATACCACGATCAATCAGTCGCTACTCAGGTCAGATGTCACGCTCAACCGCCAGGGGCGAACGGCTGTTCTTGCCCAGGGCAGAAATTTGGTTGTGAGAAATATAAAGTGGGTTCACCATGACGGGGTTGGGTACATTTTACCTGAACCGGCAACTGTGAACATCTCCAACAGGACGCGGCTGGGCCGATGGTCAGATATTACAGCTTCGCTGAGAGCTTCTGATCAGGTGGTGACCCGAGATGTTTTCCTGCTCGGAATCGATCACGGCATCCGCCCGAAAAATGCATCATATCAGTATATCGTCGTGCCCGGAGTCACCACTGAGCAGTTGTCTGAAACAAGCGCCAATAACCGCAACATTGAAATACTCTCAAACACACCTGCTTTACAGGCCGTAAAGCATAACGGCCTTGGCATTTGCCAGATCGCATTCTATCAAGCCGGTGACGTAGAGATCGCCAACGGCGCGTCTGTCAGCATGGACAGTCACGCAATGGCAATGTTAAAAATGAAGGGAGAAAAAATAGTGGAACTGAGCGTTTCAGATCCTTCCAGAAAATTAGACACAATCGCTGTCACTGTTCCTGGTATCTATAATTCCCAGGGCGAGAATTTCACCACACATCCTCAAGACAGCGAAAACAGGACATTGATTACGATTGACCTGCCAACGGATGTCTATGCCGGCAGCTCTGTAACGATTAACCTGTAACAGATATCGTCCCATAAAGATAATAGAAAACGGTCGGCTGCGGGATAGTCAACGTCATGAGCCGGTCATGGGTCTATACGACATGGGGGGGGGGCGTTGCCCCCGTCTGTTATGAGCGGGGTCAGGTAGCTTTTGCCTGGCGTCCGTGGCGTCGGCGGTCGGCTTCTTTGAGCAGGCGTTTGCGGATGCGAATGGACTGCGGGGTGATTTCGACCAGTTCGTCGTCCTGGATATATTCCAGTGTCTGCTCGAGGCTCATGCGGCGCGGGGGCTTGACACGGGCGGCCTCGTCCTTGCCGGCGGCGCGGATGTTGGTCTGGTGTTTGGCGCGGGTGGCGTTGACGGGGATGTCGTTGTCCTTGCAGTGCTCGCCGACGACCTGGCCTTCGTAGACCGCCTCGCCGGCGCCGATGAAGAAGATACCGCGGTCAAAGAGCGCATCCAGCGCATAGGCGGTCGAGGTGCCGGTGTTGGTGGCGATCATGACACCGGCCTGGCGCTGGGGGATGCTGCCGCGCATCGGCTCATAGCGTTCAAAGTTATGGTGCATCACCGCGCGGCCCTGGGTGACGGTCATCACGCGGGCATGCAGGCCGAACAGGCCGCGGGTGGGGATCATAAACTCCATGTGCATAAAATCGCCGGCCCCGCTTTTGGTGTCCACGCAGATCAATTCGCTGCG
>SKKI01000311.1 GCA_007121565.1 Phycisphaerae bacterium | reverse complement strand
TGTCCTGCGCCGACCAATTGAAGCAGCACAAGCTGCCCGGCATCGCCCAGCCGGCGTTTGGGCAGTCTGATGATCCGGGTATAGCCGCCGGGACGGTCCAGGTACCGCGGGGCGATATCGCTGAACAGCTTACCGACAACGGTTCCCTTTTTGACCATCTGGCCATCTTCATCTTCATAGATGGCGCGATTGTTCAGCAATGCAATCGCTCGCCGGCGGGCCGGAAGCGTCCCCTTTTTGCCCAGCGTGATAAGCTTCTCGGCGAAACGACGTACTTCCTTGGCCTTTTCGGGCGTGGTCGAAATCGTTTCATGCTCAAACAGCGACGCTGTCATATTCCGCCGCATCGCCAGGCGATGTTCGCTGGTTCTGCCTAAATGTCGTCCTGCTACACGATGACGCATATTACTTCACCTTTACCTTGGGTTCATGTTAAACGCTATCATTGATTATTTATTCGATGTCGGTCATTCCCAGCGACAACCCCATCTCGGTCAGCTTACGGCGAACCTCGCGCAGGCTGGTCTTGCCGAAACTGCGAATCTTCAGCAGATCCGCATCGGTCATGCTGACCAACTGGCCGACGGTCTGAATGTTGTTGGACTCGAGGCAATTGCTCGAACGAACCGTCAGATCAAGCCCTTCGATGGGCATCGCCAGCTTGGCCGCCAGTTCTTCATCGACGGCCCCTTCGTCTTGCTCGATGGCGGCCTCTTCTTCCACCGTCTCCTCACCCAGTTGATCGTACTGGATGAAGGGGTTGATGTACTTTCGCAAAATCTTGGCCGCCTCGACAAGCGCCATGTGCGGCGTAACAGTTCCGTCCGTCCAGATTTCAAGGATGAGCTTGTCATAGTTGGTCCGCTGGCCAACGCGGGTATCTTCGGTTTTGTACCGCACCCGCAACACGGGCGAATAAATCGCATCCACCTCGATCCGCCCGACTTCCTGGTCAAATCGGTCCATCTCATTGATCCGCTCGGCGGCGGGACAGTAGCCTCGCCCGTTGCCGATTTCCATCTCCATCTCAAAGGTGACATCCTCGGTCAGAGTCGCCAACACCAAATCCGTATTGACAATCTGGATGGATGGATCACACTGGATCATTCCGGCGGTGACGGGCCCGGCTTTGTCGGCCGAGACGGTCATCACGCGCGTCGTCTCGCCCTGCATCCGAACAACGAGCTTCTTGATATTGAGCACGATCTCGGTGATATCCTCCATCACCCCTTGGATCGTCGTAAACTCATGATCCACGCCGGCAATTTTAATCGACTCCACCGCGCTGCCTTCCAGCGAGCTGAGCAGCACACGCCTCAGGCTGTTACCGATCGTCGTGCCGAACCCGCGCTCAAACGGCTCGATGACAAACCGGCCGTACGAGTCCGTTGATACCTGCTCGTCACTTTCAACCCGCGTGGGCAGTTCCAGACCTCTCCAGGTAATTCGCATTGTACAGGCCTCCTGATCTCAGGCGGATGTTCTCAGCGGCAATCTTCCGGGCCATCGTGTCGGAAGCTGCCTGCTCTCTGCGATCCGCCGTCTTTCATTTATGTTAATAATATCGACTATCTCGAACAGAATTCGACCACCAACTGCTCTTCGACCGCAAGCTGGACATCGTCGCGCGTCGGCAGAGAGACCACCGTCGCCATCGGCTTGGACGGATCGAGCTGAAGCCAGCCCTGAACCTGAAAGTTCGGGTTGGCCTCCAACTGGGCCTTGACCGCCTTGCGCGAATGGTCGGAATTTTTCAGCGTAATCGTATCGCCGATCTTGACCATAATATCGGGGATGTCCACCCGGCGTCCGTTCAGATAAATATGGCCGTGAGCGACCAACTGACGCGCCGCCTTGCGGGACGGGGCAAAATTCAGCTTGTAAATCACATTGTCCAAACGGCGTTCCAGCAGTTCAAGCAGGATCTCACCGGTGTTGCCGGTGCCCTTCTGGGCCATCACGAAGTATTTCCTGAACTGCTTTGCCATCAGGCCGTAATACCGCTTGACTTTCTGCGTCTCGCGAAGCCGAACGCCGTAGTCACTGGCGCGCCCGCGGCGCCACCCGTGCTGCCCCGGCGCCATGCTGCGTTCGCGTTTTTCAACCGCGCATTTTGCCGTTTCGCAGCGCGGGCCTTTAAGCATCAGCTTCATGCCTTCGCGGCGGCAAAGCCTGCATGATGGACCAAGATAACGTGACATCGTTTAATCGTTCCTCATCTATTAATATCGTTTGCTTTTTGTCATATATGCCAAACAGGACACGCGGCGATCAGACGCGGCGGCGTTTTCGCGGCCGGCAGCCGTTATGCGGAATCGGCGTAACGTCCTCAATCGAAGAGATCCGCAAGCCGGCCTGCTGAATGGCGCTGATGGCCGATTCCCGTCCGGAGCCGGGGCCTTTGACGCGAATTTCCACTTCGCGCATCCCCGCCCGCATCGCCAGCCGGGCACACTTCTCGGCGGCGCGCTGCGCCGCGAACGGCGTACTCTTGCGCGAGCCCTTGAAGCCGACCGACCCGCCGGAATCCTGGCAGACAGCGCCGCCGTCCGGATCGGTAATGGTCACCAGCGTATTGTTAAACGACGCTTTGATGTGGACGATACCGCGAACCACATTTTTTCTGACTTTTCGTTTCGTGCTCTTTGCCATAGAATAAAATGTCCTGAATGCTGCTGTTTGTGTGATTGCTGCGCTTTAGCGCATTTCCTTGACGCCCTTCTTGCCGGCCACAGTCTTGCGTTTGCCCTTACGGGTGCGGGCATTGCTTTGCGTCTGCTGGCCGCGCACCGGCATCCCGCGACGGTGACGAATCCCGCGATAACAGGCGATATCCCGAAGCCGGGTAATGCTCTGTGAGACCCGTCGGCGAAGTTGACCTTCCACCTCATAGTCCCGATCGATAATCTGACTGATCCGACTGACATCATCTTCGCTCAGCTTGCCGGCGCGAATCGTGCCGTCGATCTGGGCTTCGTCCAGAATTTTTTTGGCGCAGTAACGCCCGATCCCGTGGATATACGTCAACGCTACCCACACAGGTTTATTATTCGGTACATCAACACCAACAAAACGCGGCATAATAACTCCTGATTATATCTAATGTTAACAACACTCAGCCCTGACGCTGCTTATGCCGGGGATTGGCCGGGCAAATCACCCGCACCACACCCTTGCGTCGGATGAGCTTGCAGTTTTCACAAATCCGCTTGACAGAACTTCGTACTTTCATAATCGTATCACTTTCGCTTGACGTGTTATTCGCTTAGCTTCTTAAAACAATCCGGCCGCGGCTCAGATCATACGGGCTCATCTCGACGGTGACGGTATCGCCCGGCAAAATGCGGATAAAATGCATACGCATCTTGCCCGAGACATGGGCCAGTATAACATGCCCATTTTCAAGCTTTACCTTGAAGACCGCGTTGGGCAGTGCCTCAACGACCTTTGCTTCAAGTCGGATTGCATCTCTTTTTGCCATTGTCTACTGTCCGTTCGAATCATGTTCGTCGTCATCAAGACGGGTCAGCACCCGGCTGCCGCCTTCGATAACCGCGATTGTATGCTCAAAGTGAGCCGAACACTTTCGATCCTGTGTTATGACCGTCCAGCCGTCCGACAGTGTTTTGACTTTATTCGTACCCATATTCACCATCGGCTCGACCGCCAGCACCATGCCTCTTTTCAGCACAATGTCGTTTTTCAGAAGGTCGCGGCTGACAAAATTCGGCACCTTCGGCTCTTCGTGCATCTCGGTGCCTATACCGTGACCGACATATTCCTGAACCACCGCAAAACCTGCCTGCCGGCAGCACGCTTCCATTTCGCCGGCGATCGCGCTCCACTTAACGCCCGGAGCTATCCGCTGGACGGCAATCTCGAGCATCCGCCGGGTCACATCCAGCAGCCGCTGGCGGTCGGGGGCAATCTGCCCGATGCCGACCGTGAATGCCGAATCGCCGCAATAGCCGTCCAGCTTCACGCCGAAATCCACGCTCAGGATATCCCCCTCGCGAAGGACAACCTGCTCGGACGGGATGCCGTGGACGAGCTGCTCGTTAACCGACGCGCAAATAACGCCGGGAAACGGCTTGTTCCTGTACGGACACGGAACACCCTTAAATAAGGCCGCAGCCCCGGCCTGCCGCGTCATCTCGGCGGCAATCGCATCCAGCTCGCCGGTACTGACACCCGGCTTGGCATATTCTTTTAATTGTGAAAGAACCTTCGCAACCAGCCGTCCGGCTTTGCGAAGCTGTTCCAGCTCACGATCACTTTTGAGCGTTATCGCCATTCATCAAACTCTATCGGGCCAGGCTCTCCAGGCCCGCAAACACATCCGCCGTAACCGCATCTATCGGCTGATCGGCGTTGATCGTCAAAATCGGATACTTATCCTTGTAATATCCCACTACCGCGGCGGTCTGCTCGTGGTAGGTCTTAAGACGGTGCTCGACCACGTCCGGCGTATCGTCCTTACGCTGCACCAGCGGGCCGCAACTGTTATCGCATTGCCCTTCAACCTTGGGCTTTAAGTTCTCAACGTGATAGACCTGGCCGCATTTGGGACAACTGCGGCGACCGGTCATGCGCGACAGAATCGCAGAATCCGGAACCTGAAGCTCGACAATGGCGTCAATCTTCTCACCGGCCCGGTTCAGAGCCTGATCCAGGCCCTCGGCCTGCGGGACTGTCCGCGGAAAACCATCCAGCACATAGCCGGACGGCGCTTGCTTGACCGCCTTGATCATCATATCAATAATCAGATCATCAGGCACCAGACCCCCGCTGTCCATATAGCTTTGCGCCTTTTGGCCCAGTTCCGACCCGGCAGCCCGTTCGGCCCGCAGAATGTCGCCGCTGGACAGGTGTGCGGCCTGATATTTCTCAATGATCCGTTTGCATTGCGTGCCTTTGCCGGCTCCGGGCGGTCCCAACAGTATCAATCTCATCTGAACGCTCCCTTGATCCGTCCGGATTCACTGAATCCTTCATAATTACGCATAATCAAGTTGGCCTCTATCCGCTGCACCAGATCCAGCGAAACGCTGACCACAATCAGCAAGCCTGTGCCGCCCAAAAACGAGGCGACAATAAAATCGATCCCGGCAAACTGCACCACCAGGCTGGGCACCACCGCAATACACGACAGAAACGCCGCGCCGAAGAAGGTAATTCGCACCATCACCGTTTCCAGATATTCGGCCGTGCGGTGTCCCGGACGCAGCCCGGGAATAAAACTGCCGCGATCACGAAGATTTTTGGCCATATCCTTCGGCTGAAATTGTATCGTCGTCCAGAAATACGCAAACAGGAAAATCAAAACGATATACACCAGATTATATGTGAACGCCGTCGGATAAAACGCATCCACCATCTGCCGCAGCAATACCGATTCGGGCCGCAGGCGTGAAATCTGCTCCATCACGATCGGCGGAAACATCATCAAACTGGACGCGAAGATAATCGGCATCACGCCGCCGTGATTGACCCGCAGGGGCAGATAGTGCCGGGCGCCGCCGACCATCCGATGGCCGCGCATCTGCTTGGCCTGCTGAATCGGAATCCGCCGCTGGCCCTGGGTGATCAAAATCGCCCCGGCAATCACCGTCACAAACGCCAGCAACAGAAATACCAGCGTTCCCGGCCCGTAGCGGCCTTCGGCCACACCGACACGAAACTCGGTATTGCGCACCACCGTGACCACCGCCCCGGGCATCTGGGCAATAATTCCGGCCATGATGATCAGGCTGATGCCGTTGCCGATGCCGTACTCGTCAATCTGCTCACCGAGCCACATCAAAAAGACCGTCCCGGCCGTCATCCCGAAGACCCCCATAAACAGCGCATAGGTCTGCATCCCGGGATAGACATTTTCAGTACCGACAAACATCCGCATAAACATCAGCGACTGGACCACACACAGCGGAACCGTCAGATAGCGGGTATATTCCTGTATCTTCTTATGTCCGGACATCCCCTCTTGCCGCAGCTTTTTCAACGCCGGAATCACCTCGCCCAGCAGCATCAAGATAATGGACGCCGAAATATACGGCATAATCCCCAGCCCGAACAGGCTGCTTTGGCTCAGCGTCCCGCCGGTAAACATTTGGAGAAAATCGGCCGCCCGTCCCAGCGGCGCATCGGATTCGCGCTGCGCCGCGGCGGCGACGATCTGTTCGGCGTCAAAACCGGGCACGGGAATCTGAAACCCGACGCGGTAGATAGCCAGCAGCGCCAGCGTAAACAGAATCTTATTCCGCAGATCCGGAATCTTAAATATATTGACAAACGTTCCAAGCATTGTCATACCTTCCGAGTTTCATTATCAGGCAACAACTTTGACCGACCCGCCGCAACCGGATATCTTATCCTTGGCGCTTTTGCTGAATTTGTGCGCCAGGACATCCAGCTTTTTGGTCAATTCGCCGTCGCCGAGAATTTTGACCTTGCTCTTGCGATTTCCGACCAGGCCGACGCCGATCAGTTCGTCGATGCCAACCGTCTGACCGTCGCTGAAGATGCGATCCAACTGCGAGACATTGACAACCTCGTATTTGGTCGCAAAATTAGCGTTGTTAAAACCGCGTTTGGGCAGCCGGCGAAACAGGGGCATCTGTCCGCCTTCATCCAGCAGACGGACGCTGTGGCCCGACCGGCTTCCGGCGCCTTTATGTCCGCGACCACAGGTCTTGCCGTGACCGCTGCCTTTTCCGCGCCCGATCCGTTTGCGCTTTGCACAAGCGCCGACGATTGCAGTTATTTCATTGCTCAACATGAGGTAATCACCACCTTTTTTCAACTTCGATCTCAACTCCGCGCTGAGATTCGACGGTTTCTTTATCGCGCAATTCCAACAAACCGTTCATCACCGCCTTGACGACGTTCTTGGCCGATCGGCTGCCGTTGATCTTGGTCAGCACGTTGCGCACGCCGGCATACTCCAGCACCGGTCGAACGCTGGAGCCGGCAATAACACCGGTACCCGGGCTGGCCGGCAGCAGCGTCACCTGCGTGGCGCGACTCCGGCCCACCACCGCGTGGGGGATCGTCTCGTCAACAACAGGGATGCGATGCAGGTTCTTCTTGGCATCCTTGACCGCCTTTTCAACCGCCGGCGGCACTTCGTTCGCTTTGCCGTAGCCGTAGCCGACGGTCCCGTTACGGTCGCCGACCACCACCAGTGCCGAAAAACTCATTCGTCTGCCGCCTTTGACGACCTTGGCATTGCGAAAGACCTTCACAACCGTATCTTCCAGCGGCTGTTCGCTCTGTATGTCTGTTCTGATTGCTTCCTCGGCCAACGCTATCTCCAACACTAAACTTCGATTTGGACTCTATTTAAGTTGTGCATACGCCTAAAACGCCAGTCCCGCCTTGCGCGCCGCATCGGCCAGGGCCTTGACGCGCCCATGATACTTATAGCCGTTGCGGTCAAAGCAGACCACTTTAATCCCGACATCGGTCGCCTGTTTGGCCAGTGCCTGGCCGACCAGCTCGGCAGCTTCTTTGCTGCCTCCGGATTTGATGTTGTTCCGCAGCAACGTTGACATCGTACTGCCGGCCGCCAGTGTCACGCCGGCCCGGTCGTCAATGATCTGGGCATAAATATGCCGCGTCGATCGAAACACCACCAGGCGAGGCCGCTCCGGCGTACCATACACGTGTTTTCGCGAACGCCAATTACGGCGAACCTTGGCTTTTTGTATTCGTTCTTTCTGCATTCTTGTTTGTTTCCTGTCTTTCGGACGCGACCGGCCAGCCGGACGCTGCTGATTACCGAGAACCCTGAGAACCGATTAGCCGCCCGCTCCGAGGGCCTTGCCTTCCTTGCGGATAACATGCTCATCGGCATAGCGGATGCCCTTGCCCTGATACGGCTCAGGCGGACGAAAGCGACGGATGTCGGCCGTAAACTGCCCCAGAACATGCTTGTCCGGGCCGCTGACCGTAAAGACCGCCGGCAGGTCGTTTCCCTTGGTCGCGGCCGTCTTGATCTCAACCTTGATATCCTTGGGAATCTTGATCTCGACCGGATGGCAATAGCCGACCTGAAAAACCAGCTTGCCGCCCTGCTCTTTGACGTTGTAGCCGGTACCGAAAATCCGCATCTCGCGACTGAAGCCCTGGCTGACACCGACAACCATATTGTTCAGCAGTGCCCGCATGGTCCCGTGCATCGCCTTGCAGTTGCGATCCTGAGCGTCCGGATTACTGAGGACAACCGTATCGTTCTCGACCGTAACTCCGATAGCGGGATGGCAGACCATCTGGAGCGTGCCTTTCGGACCGGTGGCCTTGACCGTCTGCCCCTGGACGTCAATCTTGACGCCGCCGGGGATCTGAATGGGTTTTTTTCCTATACGACTCATTTAACTCACCGTGCAAATCAGTTCACCGCCGACATTTTCAGCTCGGCATTTCTTATCGCTCTTTATCCCACGACTCGTGGAGACAATACAGATACCCAGGCCGCCCAGTATCTCGGGCAGCGATTCTTTGCCTTTATACACCCGACAGCCCGGTCGGCTGACCCGGTCAATCGAGTGAATCACCGGCGCGCCGTCCGGCGTGTACTTCAGTGCAATACGAAGGATTCCCTGCTTGCCGTCATCTATGCGGTCATAGTCAAGAATATACCCTTCTTCTTTCAGCACCGACGCGACACCTTCACACACTTTGCTGGCAGCGACCTTGACATGGGGCTTGTTTACGCGGCCGGCGTTTCGTATCCGTGTCAGCATATCCGCAATCGGATCACTTAAGCTCATTTATTGGACTCCACTGTAACCTGATGGTTCTTCATTCGTTATAACCCGTCGGCAAACAAACGCCTACCAACTGGCCTTCTTGACGCCCGGAATCACGCCCTCATTGGCCATCTTACGAAAACAGATGCGGCAGATCATAAACTTGCGATACACCGCCCGGGCGCGTCCGCAGATCTGACACCGCGTATAGCCGCGGCTGCGATATTTCGGTTTTTTCCTGGCTTTATTTTCAAGTGCCTTTGTGGACATAAAACAACTCCGATTTCAACTTTAAAGTAGCACGGGCTTGGCAGCCCGTGAACACGGCCAAGATGGCCGTGCTACAAATACAAATTCCCATGCGATTCAAGTTTGACCCGTTTAATCCGTCGTCTTAAACGGCATCCCGAACAGCCGCAGCATCTCGCGCGCTTCGTCATCGCTGCCGGCCGTGGTCACAAACGTAATATTCATACCCTGCTGAACCTCGATCCGGGACGAATCAATTTC
>SKKI01000230.1 GCA_007121565.1 Phycisphaerae bacterium | reverse complement strand
CAGCACCGAAAAGCAACGCAGCCAGTCTTTCCGTGGCGTGGCGCTTTTTTTGACTTCAATCGGATAGAGCATCTGGTTTTGCTCCAGCAAAAAATCAATCTCTTTTTGATCTTTGTCCCGATAGTAATACAGAGCCGGCTGAAGGCCGCGATGCCAATAGCTTTTCAACAGCTCCGAAAACACATACGTTTCAAAGATCGCTCCGCTCATCGCCCCGGCCTCAAGCGTCTGCGGCGTGGCCCATTCGGTCAGGTAACTGCACAGCCCGGTATCCAGAAAATACAGCTTCGGGGTTTTGACTGCCCGCTTGGTCACGTTGGTGTAATACGGTTGCAACAGGTAAATCTGGAAACTGGCCCGAAGAATCGACAGCCACGTCTTAACCGTAGTCACGCTCACATCGGTATCGCGGGCGATATCGGTCAGATTCAACAGTTGACCGGTTCTGGCCGCACAGGCACGGATAAACTTCAAAAACGACGTATCGTCTCCGACCTGCGCCAAATCGCGCACATCACGCTGCAGATAGGTTTGCAGATAAGAACTATAAAAAAGGTTGCGATTTTTCACATCGCCCGTAACCAGCACAGGAAAGCTGCCCAGCCAGATCTGCTCATAGACCGACCTCAGGTCCGGCGCCCCGGCAAAGGCCAGTCGCTGCTGGAAACTCTCGGAATCGGGCAAAAATGGATCGACCTCCAGATGCTGTCCTGCCCGTTCACGCTGCGAAAAGCCAAGCAGGTTGATGATCCCTACCCTGCCGGCCAGTGACTCCGAGACATCCTTCATCATCAAAAACTGCTGCGAGCCGGTCAGCCAGAACAGCCCCGGCTGCTGGGCGGCGTCCACCGCCATCTTGATATACGGCATCAGGGCCGGTGCGTATTGAATCTCATCGATCAGCAGCGGCGGCTCAAACCGCTTGATAAACAGCGCAGGGTCCTCGTTGGCCAGTGCCCGTGTCGGCGGATCGTCCAGGGTCACATACGTCCGCTGCGGCTGGCGGATATGCTGAAGAAACGTGGTCTTGCCCACTTGACGGGGGCCGGTCAGCAACAGCACCGGAAATTGCCCCGATGCGTCCAGCCAAACATTTTTCAGGGAGCGTTTATGATACATTTTCTTTATTTTTTCGGCTAATCTAAACTTTGACTTTAAATTAGACGAAACATTTTGTGCTGTCAACCGCTAAAAACAGGCCATTAAAGGCTGTAATAGCAAATTCATATTTATTCATCGAATTCGTCGCCTTTGAAGGTGCTGCCCAGATAGCTGCGGATGACCAGCTCGTTTTGGATGATTTCGCGGGGCGGGCCTTCGGCGATGACTTTGCCGTGGTCGATGATGTAGGCCTTGTCGGAGACCTCAAGCGTCCGCTCGACGTTGTGATCGGTGATCAGGATGCTCACGCCGGAGGCCACCAGTCGGCGGATCTCGGCCTGCAACTCCTCGACCGCGATGGGATCGACGCCGCTGAACGGCTCATCGAGCAAAATCAGCGACGGGTTGGTCACCATCGCACGGGCGATTTCGAGCTTTCGCCGCTCGCCGCCGGACAAAAACCGGGCCTGGCTTTTGGCGACCTCGGTCAGACCAAACCGTTCGATCAATTCCTCGGCCCGCCGCTTGCGCTCCTTTCGGCTCATCGCCATCGTCTCGAGAATGGCGATCAGGTTGTCCCGCACGCTGAGCCGCTGAAAGACGCTGGGCTCCTGCGACAGATAGCCCATCCCCAGCCGGGCGCGCTTGTACATCGGCATCCGGGTTACCTCCTGGCCGTCAAAGAAGACCTGCCCGCCATCCGGCACAATCATGCCAATCGTCATCCGAAATGTTGTCGTTTTGCCCGCGCCGTTTCGCCCCAGCAGGCCGACAATACTGCGCTGTTCGACGGTAATCTTCACCTTATCGACCACGGTGCGGCCGGAGTACTTTTTGACCAGCGCCTGGGTCTCGAGCAATGTCATCGCTACCAAAATCAAGCTCCACAGATAAATATCGCCATTATCACATCAATAAGGGGCATTATACCACGCGCATTTCAATACGTAAACAATTCCCTGAGCGTATAGTCCCGGCCGGTCGCGGCGTTCAGTGCCCGCACGATTTTAAACTGCACATTGCGGCTGAGCCGCCGGCCTTTGCAGGCGCGGGAGATCATCTTATGCGTAATCTGCTCGGTCGAGGCCGCCACCACATCATGCGGCTTGAGCGCATGCGTTTGCATCAATTCCAGTATCGGCTGTGGGCCGTGTTCAAGTTCCATTTTCAATTTCCTGTTTTCATTTTTGTTTCAGACGGGCGGTGGGTACTGCCTACCTACGATACTGAACGCACCGAAGGTGCTAAATAGATCAGCCCGGGGCAACGCCCTGGGAGTCTGACGATTTGAATCAAAATGCCCTGAAAGAGCAACAGATAAATACTCAAGCATGCAAAACACTAATTTTTTTGGAAAATTTGGAATCGGTTGACCAGGTGCCCGTCTGCTGGTCAAAAAAGACGAAAAATCAAAAATTTTTTTGTCGCATAACTCTCTTTCAATAAGGGACTTATCGGAACTTGAAAATATTTTGCCAAAATTCCTATTGACTTGCCGACCTTTTTCAGATAATCTTAACCTTAATGAAAAGTGTGCTTGTAGTGGATGGGTGCATGAAGCTCCTTTCCGTGTCTCCAAGAGTTATCTGGAAGAATTATGACATTTCAAACACAGGAGAGCTGTGAGATGAAAAGTGTCGTGAAAGCTAACACAAATCAGCATGTCAACCTTGGTTGTCTGATTATTCCCGGCTGTACTTTTTTTGCGCATTATTTGCGCGCTCTCTGAGTGGGTTGCTCTTTAACAACACGGTACGAACGTTGACGCTTTCGCCGAGTGGCTGGAACCGGGGCTGGCGGGCGTCAAGATTGAGGAAAGCAGAAGCAGAGCTGGAATGGGTGATTTGAAGTCGGCAGGGCCGGACAGACGCAAAGGGTGATGTCTGTCCGGCAGTTGCCGGACCTTGATGGCTTCGGATGATGGATGATGAAGAGTTATCAGAGGGAAGCACAGATACCGCCTTTTCCAAAAGGATGCGCGGTGTATTGCGTATCATGGATGCGCTGTGAGATAAGATAAGTATTGCTAACGACGACTCTGAGGGTTGGAGGAAACGAGCGGCTCTCAGTAGTTGGGCTTGACAAGTGCAGAAGTGAGCAGGAATGGGTGATTTAAAGTCGGCAAGGCCCGACAGACGCTAAGGGTGAAGTCTGTCGGGCTGTTGTCGTTTGGGGGTTCATCCAGGGTTCACGCAACAGACGTTTGCATCCCTCGGCAGGAAGTTATGCGTTTTGCTTGGCGCGATCGCCGGCTTTGAGGACCTCGCCGTAGTGGTGTTTGAGCCACACCAAATCCCGCAATACCCGTATGGCTTCGCGTGTGGGCTTGAGCCGGCTGTCCGGGTCCCAGGACCAATCGACGGGAAACTCGCATATTGTATACCCGTATTTCAACGCCAGTAGAATAATTTCCACATCAAACATAAAGCCATCAATGGTGGATTCGGCATACAGGCAGCGGGCGATCTCTCCATTATACACTTTAAATCCGCATTGGGTGTCGGTCAGGTTGGCCAGCCGTTTGAGATCGTGAATCAGCAGCCAGTGAAACAGCCGCGAGCAGAGCCGCCGATACCACGACTGGGGGCGATGAATATGGCTGACATTCATTTTGCGTGAGCCGTGAGCGATCCGGCAGTGACCGCTCTGAATGAGTTTGATGCCCTCCATCGCCTCTGGGTACGGCACACAGCAGCCGCTGTCGGCAAACATAACATAGCGTCCCCGGCTTTCAAGGATGCCCGTGCGGACGGCGCATCCTTTGCCGCGGTTACGCTCCAGCCGCAACACCCGTACTGGCACTGCAGCGCGGGCGGCGCATTGTTCGGCAATCTCTGCGGTTTGGTCTTGACTGCCGTCATCGACAATCAATATTTCACCAGCCCCTGGAAACTCCTCAAGAAACGCCGCCGCCGCTGCAATGTCGCCGCACACTTTGCGCGATTCCTCATACGTTGGAATCACAATGGATAGACCGAGTTGTCCGCTGTTATGTGCGTCCATGAAATCCTTTTCAATTTATCCTTTGCACGTCATTGTACCATACCCGGCAGTCACAGACAACCCATATTTGCTCAAAACGCCTTAACGCGGCCCGTTCAATGCCAAGGCGTGGCCTTCAGCCGTTCAGGAAAACACGTCGTACATCAGCTCTTCGTAGTCCTGTGCCGAGCCTTTGTCCAGGCAGCAAGTGATGATTTTCTTGCCGAGCGGATCCAAATCCGGATGCAGGAAATTCTTCAGCTCTTTGGCGAAGAAGGACTGCAGAATCTCGGCCCCGGCGTCGTATCCTTCAAGGCCGACTTCAGGCTGTATCTCGACTTGCAGAAAGATCGGCGATATCGGCGTCCCTTCGACCTGCATCGCACTGAAGGCGTAGCCCAGCAGCGGACAGCGCGCCGGCTGAAGCTGTTGGGGGTAAAACTTCGCTACGCCGCGTCGTCCCAGGTATTCCCGGCTGATCCACTGCGGCATAAAGCTGACCTTCCAGGCCCCGACATGCTGGTTGGGCATCAGGACATACCGCACCCGGGGGGTGTTTTGGATCTGCCGCAGCAGCAGGTTGGCATGATCGACAATCCGACCGGTAGCAAAGGGCCAGTAGGAACCGACGCCCTCGCTGGTCATCCCGATGGTGTCGGTGATGCTCGGGTTGTCGTGGCCGCGGGGAGCGACCAGCCGCCAGAGCCAGGCCAGCGCCGCCGGCAGCACGTGCAAATAGCCGGCGATGCCGTAGGTGGGGGTTTCTTTGGTGCACGGCGGCATGCGTATCCCGAAGCTGCGAATCATGACCTCGGTCGGCTCTTGGACGACATCGGGCACGAAGCGGCGCGGCAAAATAACCCGCGGGTTCGGGCACGGCAGGCCGGGCTTGTCCTGGGTATGGTCCCAGATCAGACAGGTCGCCTTCTGCACGCCGTCCAGATTCAGAAAGATCAGCGGCTCGGGCGGATGGATCGTGATGCTTTCGAGGTGCGGATCGGTGCCGTATTTTTCAATATGGTTCAGCCGGACAAACCACGCCTGCTCGGCGTCCTGTACGGTCAGGTAATCGGTCATTTTTTTTTGCCCATCGGGCAGACACATCGCCATATCGTCGGTTACCGGTTTCAGGTGACAGGCCTGGGTCAGCACGAGGTGGCGTCGTTTGCCGTTGACGACGTTTTCACCGAGCACCAATCGCCCGTCCTCTTCGCGGTGGACATATTCGAGCATTTCGCTCTTGCCGCCGCCGCTGGCGCCTTCGTGCATAATGGTGGTGATGTTGTCATACGGCGTGACCACTTGCACGGTCGAGCCGTGCAGCGTTGGCCAGTTCTCACTTTCGCCGATGGTCAGCAAGACGCCATAGACGCCTTTTTTGGCGCTGGGGCCGGGGTAGAGATTGTACGAAAAGACCTCGTGCAACGCCTCGAGTCGGTTGTGGGCCACCACCTGCTTGCCGTCGAAATGCGTATGGCGAAACGGCGGGGCCAGGTAGATTACGCTGCGAATACGGAAATCGGCCGGGATCCTGTCCGGCGGCAGCATCCCCTGCAGGTCCGCCAGTCCGCCGACGAAGAAGCCGGCGTTTTTCGGCGCGATCAGCATTGCACCCTGTCCGGAGTCGGCCTCAAAGGCGCCGATGGTAAAGAGCGTGACCACCAGGTCCTGCTCTATCAGCCATTGAAAGGTCGCTTCGCGGAGCGGCTCAAACGGCTTGCCCGTCTTGTCTTCAAAACGGGACTTGTCGGTCTCACGCGTGTCGGTGATGACCATGCAATCCGGATCGCGTCGGCGCATATACGCCTCGGTGTAGTTGACGGCCAGGCCGTTCTTGCATTTATCGACGGTCACCTCGGTGTATGGGCCTTTGCCCGGGATATCGTAGGCGACCTCAAATCGGTCATTGTCCGGCCCACCCATTGCCAGCTCGAGAATCTCGGCCCGGCTCTTGGGGAACAGACAGGACTTGCAGTTGCCCAGAATCGTTTCGATCTGTTCGGGCAGTTCAAACAGTCGCCAGTTGGTTTCAAAGTTCAGTGTTTTGGCCATAATGTGTTCCCATGTTTTCTAAAATTAAGGTTTTACAGTTCAGAACGATAACGCTCTTGTCGCGGTATGTGGCATTTTGACAGGGGCGTCAAGAGTTTTCAGTCGGTCACTGTCATTTCGGCGCCGAGGCGTTTCATCAAGGTCACAAACTCGGGAAACGTGACCTTCATCGCCTCGGCGGTGTCGATGTGCAGCGGCTGGTCCATCGCCAGCCCGGCCACCGCCAGCGCCATCACAATGCGATGGTCATCATAGCCGGTCACCGGCGCGGCGGTCAACAGTTTTCCGCCGCGGATGACCAGCCCGTCGGGCAGCTGCTCGACGTCGGCGCCGAGTTTGGCCAGTTCTGCGGCCATACAGGCGATGCGGTCGGTTTCTTTTTTGCGTGCCTGCGGGACGTTGACCAGCCGTGTGGTTCCCTCGGCAAACGCCGCGGCCACCGCCATCGCCGGCAGGGCGTCGGGCGTGCGGTTCATGTCGATCTCAATACCCCGCAGCGCCGATTGCCGCACACGGATGCCGTCCGGCTGCTCGCTGATGTCGGCGCCCATCGCCTTGAGATAATGGAGAACGGCCTTGTCCGGCTGGCTGTCATTGAAATCAAGACCCTGAATGACAACATCCTGGCCGCACAAAGCGGCGGCGCACAGAAAGAACGTTGCGCTGGAGAAATCCGCACAAATCCTCTCGTCAAAAGGGGTATAGTGCTGTCCGCCTCGGACAAAAACGGTCTTCAAGTCATTGTTTTGATAGCTTATCTTCTGTCGGTCAAGCCAGTCCAGCGTCATTTGTACATAATCCGGCTCGTTAAGCAGGGGGATCTCAATCTCGGTATCGCCGTCGGCCAGCGGGCAGGCCATCAATAAACTGGATAGATATTGGCTTGTAAAACATTCAATCGACGTGCGGCCGCCTTTGAGCCGGCCGGAGACGCTCACCGGGGCGCAGCCATTGTCATTCAGTGAGCGCACGTTTGCGCCAAGGTCGCTTAGCGATCGCAGCAGCGCCCCCAGCAGACGCGTCTGAAGCTGCTTGTCGCCGGTGAAGGTTACCGTGCCATCGGGACGGCCCAGTGCCGCCGAGCCCAGCGCCAGACGCAGCGTGGTGCCGGAATTGCCGACGTCGATCACCTGGTTTTCGAAGCGTATCTGCCCGGCAGTACCGATAACCGTCCATGTTTTCGGATCGGAAGTGTCGATTTCGGCCCCGAGGGCGCGGTAGCACGCTGCGGCGCTGAGCGTATCGCCGGAGATCAGCGGACAGCGAATCCGGCTCAGGCCGTCAGCCAGGCTCGCGATGACCAGCGCGCGGATGGTGTGGGATTTCGAACCGGGGATCGAAACCACTCCATTTAAGGTCGATTTTTTTGTTAATAATTTCATATCTTCAAACGCATTCGCTTACAGCGGCCGGATATTTCGACAAACAGCGTATTTTACCGAAAATTGTGGCGAATATTAGAAAATTTCAAATATTTTCGAAATTTTTCTCAAAACCCTCTCATTTTAAGATATACTAAGGCTGTCATGGAAGTCGCTATCGGACGTTCTGTCGGGTTTCGATGATCCGGCATGTTTGATTTCGTGCATGTCGAGACCCCGTCCGATAAAAGAGTGGAAAGTCCAAGTGGGGTTGTGCAGTCCTTTCTGTGGGGTTGACTTTTTGCAGGCATTCTGCTATAAGGGTACTAAACTCACGGGGGCCACTTTCCGATAAGGTAAGGGATTATCGAATATCAGGTAAGTCGGCTGCGCGGAATGCGTGCGCTGACGTGAGTTTATTTGACGCCGGAAACCCTTAACCGATACAGGATGTAAAACGATGAAAAACTTAATTTCCTTTATGGAGGGTGTCATGCGACACAATCTTTTTGCAGGACTGGTCTTATTTTTTGTCATTTTCAGCGGCGGCGTTCTCGACGCGGCCGAGTATCGCGACGGCTATCTGCTGGTGCGATTCACCGAGACGGACTTCACGGCACAGGCGGATCAAACCCGCCAGGCCGTTGTGGATGCGGCCACCGGGGGAGAGATTGAGCGGATGTACTCGCTGGTTCCCGGCCTGGGGGTGGTGCAGTTGCCTCCGGATGTGAGCGTTTGTACAGCTCGAAATGCATTTCAAGCCACCATTGGCGTGCAGTATGCAGAGCCGGACTTCCTGTACGAAATCCAGGCGATTCCCAATGATCCGCGTTTCAGTGAGTTGTGGGGGTTGCTCAACACCGGTCAGACCGGCGGTACGCCGGGCGCCGACATCAGCGCAGTGCCGGCCTGGGACATCAACACGGGGAGCCATGAGGTCATCGTGGCGGTTCTGGACAGCGGGATTGACTACACCCACCCGGACCTGGCCGCCAACATGTGGGTCAATGAGGCCGAATTAAACGGCACGCCTGGCGTGGACGATGATGGCAACGGTTATATTGACGACATTTACGGGTATGATTTTGTCAACCGCACCGGACTTTTGGTGGATAACATCGGCCACGGCACGCATGTGGCCGGTACCATCGGTGCGGTCGGCAATAACAATATCGGCGTGACCGGTGTTAATTGGGATGTGCGGCTGATGGCGCTGAAGATCGGCGATCAATTCATT
This sequence comes from Phycisphaerae bacterium, assembly GCA_007121565.1. Taxonomy (GTDB): domain Bacteria; phylum Planctomycetota; class Phycisphaerae; order Sedimentisphaerales; family Anaerohalosphaeraceae; genus T3Sed10-213. The sequence goes on along the minus strand of SKKI01000230.1, from coordinate 664 downwards.
TCCCTGGCCGCCGCTATTGAAGCGCTGGAATATGCTACGCTGATGGGCGCGCATATCACCAACAATTCATGGGGCGGCTATGGCTTCAGCCAGGCGCTCTATGATGCCATTGCCGCCAGCGGCGAGGCGGGTCTTTTGTTCGTGGCCGCCGCGGCCAATGACGGCCTGGACAACGATGTCACCCCGGCGTATCCGGCCAGCTATGATTTGCCTAATATTATTTCGGTGATGGCGACCGATCATAATGACCAGCGCGCCGTATTTTCCAACTACGGCAGAAACTCGGTGCATCTTGGCGCGCCGGGGGTCAATATCCTCAGTACCGTTCCCAACGAACAATATGCTGCATTTCAAGGCACCTCGATGGCCTCGCCGCATGTGGCCGGAGCGGCAGCCCTGCTGCTGGCGGAGAATCCGGATCTGACGTACAGTGAAATCAAGCAGATTCTGATGCAGACCGCCGATCCGATTGCGGCACTGAGCGGGTTGAGTGTTACCGGAGGGCGGCTGAATCTGTATGAGGCGGTTCGTGTCGCCAGTGAAGACGTTTTTCCGCCGGAGCCGAACCCGGCCCAGTGGGATATTGAACCGGCCGCGACGGGGCTGAATCATATCGTCATGCGGTCGGTGGTGGCCACCGATCCGTCGGGGGTGGAGTATGAAT
>SKKI01000094.1 GCA_007121565.1 Phycisphaerae bacterium | reverse complement strand
TTGTACAAACCGACGGCCGAACGCTGGGGCTGATCACGGCGTATGATGTGTTTGCGGCATTGCTGAGCCGTGCTGAGGTGCACATGACAGGACGGCCGCATCAGGTCCCGCCGGCAGTGAAATGAACGGAGAAATTTTAAGCTGAACGTCGATCAGATTTCGTGGTTGTTTTGATGTAACAGACTCCCGTTTTTTGTTGAATTATTCAACGGTAACACTCTTGGCCAGGTTGCGGGGCTTATCGACGTCGTGGCCGCGGAGGACGGCGGCGTGGTAGGCCAGGATTTGCAGCGGCACAACCGTCAGCAGCGGCTGGAAATAATCCACCGTATCCGGCACATAAATCACATGATCCGCGTACGGCCGAATGTGTTCGTCGCCTTCGGTGGCCACGACGATGGTGCGGCCGCCGCGGGCGCGGACTTCTTCGATGTTGCCGATGATCTTGTCGTACTGGGCGCAGCGTGTGGCGACAAAGACCGCCGGCATTCCACTGGTAATCAAGGCAATCGGGCCATGCTTCATTTCGGCCGCGGGCAGCCCTTCGGCGTGGATATAGCTGATCTCTTTGAGCTTCAGCGCCCCTTCCAGGGCGACCGGATAGTTAAAACCGCGTCCGAGGAACAGCCAGTTTTCCCGGTCTATGTTGGCTGCGGCGATGTCGCGAATTGCGTCGGACTGGTTCAGGATGGTTTTGATTTTATCCGGAATCGCCACCAGTTCCCTGAGCAGTCCATCGGCGACATCATTGCTCAAGTGCCGTCGTCGCCCCAGTTCGATGGCCAGCATCGACATCACCGCGACCTGCGCGGTAAAGGCCTTGGTACTGGCCACGCCGATCTCAGGCCCGACGCGCAGGTACACCCCGGCGTCGGTCATTCGCGCGATGGTTGAGCCGACGACATTGACCGCGCCCAGCACGATCGCGCCGCGTTCTTTGGCCTGCTCGACCGCGGCCAGTGTATCGGCTGTTTCGCCGGACTGGCTGATGGCGATGACAATCGTGCCCTCTTCGATAATCGGGTTGCGATAGCGAAACTCACTGGCGTACTCGACTTCGGCCGGGATGCGGGCCAACTGCTCAAACAGAAACTCGCCGACCAGTCCGGCGTGCCAGGCCGTCCCGCAGGCGGTCAGGATAATCCGCTTGGTGCGGATCAGCTCGCGCAGCCGGGACTGAATACCGCCCAGCACGATCCGGCCGTTTTTCAAATCCACGCGCCCGCCCAGACATGTCTCCAGCGAGGCGGGCTGCTCGGCGATTTCTTTTTGCATATAATGCGAAAAGCCCTCCAGCTCAATCTGATCCAGCGATATCTCAATTTTCTTCAACTCCGCATCGACCGTTTCGTTGTCCAGCGTTTTGGTGGAGAAGCTGTCTGCGCAGATAGTGGCCATCTCCCCGTCAGCCAGGTACACCGCCTGGCTGGTATGCTCGATAATCGCCGCCGCATCGGAGGCAATGATAAACTCATTATCTCCGACGCCCAGAATCAGCGGGCTTCCCTTTTTGACCCCGATCAGCGTCTCCGGGCAATCCTTACACAAAATCGCCAGACCGAACGTCCCGACAATCTCATTGATCGCCTGCTGGACGGCCCACTCAAACCGGTTGCACTGTGACGGGCAGCCGCTTCCATCCAGCGAACGGTTTTTCTCATAAAAATACCCGATCAGGTTTGCGGCCACCTCGGTATCGGTTTCGCTGTTGAACGTACAGCCTTCCTTGATGAGCCATTTTTTCAAGGTCGCATAGTTTTCGATAATCCCGTTATGCACCAGCGCAATCTTGCCGGTATAGTCGATATGGGGGTGGGCGTTGGCCGTGCTGGGCCGGCCGTGCGTGGCCCAGCGTGTGTGCCCGATGCCCAGGGTCGCCTTTGAAGCCGGGGCCGGCAAGATCGCATCCAGATTCGCGATACGCCCCGTCGTCTTATGCAGGTCGAACGCATCGTTTTCCAGCAGGGCAACGCCGGCCGAGTCATACCCCCGATACTCCAGCCGCTTGAGTCCCTCGATCAAAATCGGCTGAGCGGCCTTGCGTCCAAAATACGCCACTATCCCGCACATAGTAAGTCCTTTTCATATAATAGGTTATCCCATACAGTACCGAAGCTGTTTACTATTATCGTCAAAATGGTTTGGTCTGTAAAGAAAAACCATTAAGAAAACAATTCAAATGCCAGGGCGTAGTCGCGGTCTTTCTGAAAGACGCGGTTGCGGATATCGATGTGGTAAACGCCATCTTGCGGCAGAGTCAGGGCGGCTTTGCGGAGGTTGTTGTCCGGATCGTATTCGGAAAACAGTACCTGCCCGTCGGGCGATTTGACCTCCAGCCGCAGGTTAAATCGCGGCGCCTCTTCGACATAGGAGGCCGCCGAGCGGCGCAACAGCCTGCGGTGCCAGGTCACCGTCAGCACCAGCCGCTGATTTTTCCGGGCGGCGACGGCATACTGATGGTGTTCGTAAAAGCCAAGCGTTTCGTAGGCCCATCCGCTGTCTTGCTC
>SKKI01000116.1 GCA_007121565.1 Phycisphaerae bacterium | reverse complement strand
GCATCGATCTCGAGGAGCAGCGGCTGGAGCGGGTCCACCAGCGGCTGGTGGCCCGATATGCCCGCCTTGAAACCATGCTGACCAACATCCAGCAGCAGTTTGCCGGGCTCAATATGCTGCAATCCGGCATGGGCTGACTATTTGGGCCGTCACGCAGCGGTCGATTTCCCATAACCGGCAGTAAATTTAACGCGCTGTTCTGTGCTGCATCGGCAATGAGGGCACTGATACGATCCGCTCGCAGCCGGCTAGGCTTTGTGTCAGATACGCGCCCGACGCTTCAATATCGTCGATTCCGAACACAAACGCGGTCGATGTGAGGGGGGCAAACGCGTCGGCCAATGCGTTCCAGACCGCCAGACGGGGCGCGTAAATCAATACGCTGTCATATCCCCGTGCCGCATTGGCCGGGCTTGTTTCCATGTCGCCGGGACTGCCGTACAGCCCGATCAGATCCATCCCTTCCAATCCGGTGGATTGCACGGCGCCGTCGGACTGTTCGATCGGAATGTCGAAGACGTGCCCCAGGGCCTGCCGCTGCCGGTCGGCGTCGGCCAGCAAGAGTTTATCCCCCAGCCGGGCCAGTAAAATGGCCGTATTGACAAGCACGGTTACCGGTAAATGGCGCACATCCTCGGCGGTAAATATCACGATCCGGCCGTCCTGCGCCGCCTTGGCAACCTGTGCTGCCAATTGACGATAGTAGGCCTCGACGGTTTCGGCTGAGAAGCTCAGCGTCTCGATCAGTGCTTGCTGGTCGGGTTCAAATTCGGCCAACTGTTCATACGCACCGTTGTCGGCGGGACTGTCCGACCGGTCAGCAAAATCCGGATTAAGCAGTTCCACCTGCTCGCTGCGGCCGCTGTTTTTGTCCAATAGCGTAAACGTGCGGCCGGCCGGCTGGTCAGCAGGTTCGGCGGTGCGCAGCGTCAGCGAGTCCTTTCCTGTCAGGTACGCCCCGGCCGCTGCAGAGAGGACCGCCGGGACCAGACTGATCGCCCCCAGCCCCAATGCCGCCGACGATGCCAAAGCCAGCCGCTCGCTGCCCGAATCGGCGATGGCCTGCGGGCTGAAAAACGGCCAGACCAGACAAATCAGCAGCGCCGCAAACTCGATTACCCCTTCTAAGCGCATCAGCAGCGATGTGCCGGACAAATGAGCAAAGAGCCGCGATTCGACGGCGACTTTCCGGGCCAGAGTGCGTCCCTGGCTGTTTGTGATGACGCCTGCTTTTACGTCGCTCTGGATGCCGACGCATTTGAGCGGGCGAATTTGATTCAGATAGCGGCCGGATGCGGCGGCAATTTTTTGACAGGCCGCAAACAGGGCCACCACCAAAACGGCCGCCGCGACCAGGGCCGTCAGCGCCGCCGCCAGGGGCCCGAGCCAATCGGCCGCATTTCCGATGGCACCAATCAGCATCCCGAAAGGTTGACCCTGCAGCAGGCGGCCGCAGACAACCGCCACCAGGGCGATCCGAAACAGGGATGGCAAGGTCAGCAGAGCGGCAAATCCCTTCAGATCGGCGGTGCTGGCCGCGGCCGGAAAGATCACCGCCCCGGCAATCGTCACACTGACCACACACACCCAGAGGATGTCGATTGCCAACCCCCCCAGCGGCGCGGCAAGACCTGCCAGAACAGCCGCCGCCGCGGCTGTCAGAACGATGCCGCCTCGGCCCCAGAACGGCCGAATCGGACTGTTTTCAAGGATGTGCTCGATCTCGCTTTTCATCATCGTCGACGTATCAAAAGCCACTAAACGCTGACCATCGTTTTAATCGGCCTTTTGCCGGCCGGACGCCCAAAGGCTTTTCGGAGTACTATCGTAGCAAAAAACCACGCAGCAGGGTAACAATTTTTCTTGACAATTGCCCTTAACGCCGTATAAAGTGCCTGAAAATCAACACCCTCGCGGGCGTAATTCAGTGGTAGAATGCAAGCTTCCCAAGCTTGATACGCCAGTTCGATTCTGGTCGCCCGCAATTTTCATAAAACCATATAATATAAGCTCTTGTATTTTCAACACGTCCACTATCCTGTTTTATTTTTCGCCCAAAAACGCCTCAGGCGTACTTTTGGCGTACTTTTTACATTGTTCGTCTAAAATACTCTGAACAGTATCCTTGGCTTTCTGTAAGTGATACCCGTCAACCTTGGAATAATACTTTTCAGTGGTTTCGATATTCGCATGACCGGCCAGCGAACGGACAACATTCATCGGCAATGAATCCGCCCAATTCTGGATTGCGTTTTTCCGCAATGTATGAATCACAAACGAACCAACCGGCTTGATACCGGCCCGCCGAACATCCGCCCTGAATGACCGGATAACATTGTTGCTCATAAACCGTGTCTCCCAGGGCCTCTTGTTTGCCCGGCAGTCGCGCCAACGCTCTTGAATCCGTTCCCATCGGTCAGCGTCCGCAAACGCGAACGGCACGCCCTCAGGGGCCGCCTCTTGCAGCTTGGCCAGCAGGTCAACGGTAAAGCCCGGCATCGGGACCTT
>SKKI01000224.1 GCA_007121565.1 Phycisphaerae bacterium | reverse complement strand
TAACTCCTCTATGCAACAAGGCATTGTCCTGATTTGAAACGGTTTGCTTTCGATCCGTTTGCGGCTATAATAACAGATCGATGGCCGATGGGAGAAAGGCCTTTCTCTCGTTATCGGATGAACAGAGTACGATTTCAGTGGAAAGGAAACGGGTTATGACGTCCAAATCTGTAGCAATTTTGTTCTGGGTGCTGTTGTTTGCCCTGGCGGGGCTGATCCTCGTGCGGCTCAGCCGTCCGATACGGATCGACGGTCCCTGGCCGCGGTATGAAGACGGAACCTATCGCGGGGTGTTTATCGACGGCGACAGTATTCAGGTCAACGTTGAGTTTACGCTTGAAAACGGCCGCATCGCCGACGCCGGATTTCGCCATCTGCGGCGCGATGACGATTATCATCTGGAAACCGACCGCGAGCCGTATAGGTCGGTCATCGCCCAGTATCAGGAAGCGCTGGATTACCTGGTGGGCAAAGAGCTGAGGCAGCACCTGGCCGACCTCTACCGGCCCGAACATATTGTCACCACCGAGGTTGACGGCTACACCGCCGCGACTATTCGCAGCAATAAGATCATCTCCGCCATCCGGGACGCCCTGAACCGAGGGGTGTACAGTTATTGAGTTTTTAGTTTTTACTTATGGGTCATTGAAATGCCGTTAAGCCGTCTAAAAATGTGCGGGATGTAATCGATGCGTTGTTTATTTCTTTCTTCATGCTGTTTGCTGCTGCTGACTTCGTGGTGTGTGCTGATGTGAACTTTCTAAGGAGTTTGAATGAAGATCGTTGCTGATCAGAATATACCGTTTGTTGAGCGGTGTTTCTCGTCGATTGGACAGGTTAAGACGCTGCCGGGGCGTGTGTTGACGGCCGAGCAGGTGGCCGATGCGGATATTTTGCTGGTGCGCAGCGTGACCCGGGTCAACGAAGCGCTGCTGGCCGGCAGCCGCGTGAAGTTTGTCGCCACCGCGACCATCGGGATTGAGCATGTGGATACGCAATGGCTGGCTGCCCGCGGCATCGGCTTTGCCTCGGCGCCCGGGTCGAATGCCAACAGCGTGGCCGAGTATGTCGTTGCGGCCTTGTTGACACTGGGCCGAAAAAACCGGATAGAGTTGGCCGGAAAATCCATCGGCGTGGTCGGCGTGGGCAATGTCGGCTCGCGCGTCGCCCCGAAATGCGCCGCATTGGGGATGACGGTCACGCTCAACGATCCGCCGCTGGCCCGGCAGACCGGCGACCCGAAATACCGCCCGCTGGATGAGCTGTATGGCTGCGATTTTATTACGCTGCATACTCCGCTGACCAAAGAGGGACCGGACAGATCGTTTCATCTGGCCGATGCGGGATTTTTCGAATCGCTCACGCCGGGCGCGTTCTTTTTGAACACCTCACGCGGCGGCGTCCACGACACGATCGCGCTGAAACAGGCCATGACCAAGGGCAAACTCGGCGGCGTTGTGCTGGATGTGTGGGAAAATGAGCCGCATATCGATGTCGATTTGCTGGACAGGGTTGATCTGGCCTCGCCGCATATCGCCGGCTATTCGTTCGATGGCAAGGTCGCCGGGCTGCTGATGATTTATCGCGCCGCCTGTGAGCATTTTGGCCTGACGCCTGCGCATACCGAGGCGGATTTTCTGCCCGCGGCGGATGTGCCCGAAGTTGTCCTGTCAGCCGAACAGCTCAATGCGCCGTTTGAAACGGTGCTCAATGACATCGTGCAGGAGGTGTATGTCATCAGTCGGGACGATTTGAATATGCGTCAGATGTTGACGGTTCCGGACCAGCAGCGAGCGAGTTTCTTTGATCGCCTGCGCAAGGAGTACCCGCGTCGGCGCGAGTTTCAAAACACGACTGTCGTGCTGCCCGGCGGTTGGCGGCCGCAACCCGGGCGTGAAGGCGCTTGCCAAGAATTGGCCGAGGTGCTGACGGGTATCGGCTTTCAAGTGCGGGAGCAGCAATGAATGCGCCGCCCCATTATCTCGAATGGCCTGGTGGTCGGCTGGATTTTTCCAGTGGGCCTGTGGTGATGGGGATATTAAACGTCACACCGGATTCATTCAGCGACGGGGGGCGATTTCTTGATGCGGATAAGGCCGCTGTGGGCGGTCTGGAAATGGCCCGGCAGGGCGCGGCCATTCTCGATATCGGTTCCGAATCCACCCGCCCGGGGGCCACGGCGGTGCCGGCAGATGAGCAAATCCGCCGGGCTGTGCCGGTGATTGAAAAGCTGCGCCGACAAACCGATATCCCGATCAGTATCGACACGCGGAATGCGACCGTCGCCGCGGCGGCGTTGGAGGCGGGCGCGTCGATGATCAATGATATTTCTGCGCTGGCCGATGAGGCAATGGCGCACCTGGCGGCCCAGTGCCGTGTGCCGGTGGTGCTGATGCATATGCAGGGCACGCCCGAGACGATGCAGCACAACCCGCAGTACGAGGATGTTGTCGCCGAGGTGCTGGCGTTCCTGACGGCGCGGGCCGCTTACGCCGAGGCCGCGGGCATTGAG
>SKKI01000016.1 GCA_007121565.1 Phycisphaerae bacterium | reverse complement strand
GTCCGAGGATCAGCGGTTCTATGCCGGCCAGTTTGTGCACGGCGTTGACGCCGGCCAGCAGGCCCTGTCCGGCGGCTTCCTCATAGCCGCTTGTGCCGTTGATCTGCCCGGCCAGAAACAACCCCGGCACGGTTCGCGCTTCGAGATTGGGCTTGAGTTGTGTGGCGGGGCAATAATCATATTCGATGGCGTAGGCGTAATGTACGATGCGCGCGTGGGCGGTGCCCGGGATCAGGCGCATCATCTGCTGCTGAATGTCTTTGGGGTATGAGGTGCTGATGCCGTTGCAGTAGATGGTTGTCGCGTCCCGGTCTTCGGGTTCGAGAAAGACCTGGTGGCGGGTTTTGTCGGCGAAGCGGACGATTTTTGTTTCGATGCTCGGGCAGTAGCGCGGGCCTGCGGACTGGATCTGGCCGCTGTACATCGGGGCCTGATGCAGGTTGGCGCGCAGCAGGTCGTGGACGGCCGGGTTTGTCCAGGTGATCCAGCAGGGCACCTGCGGGCGGTCGATGCGGTCGTTCATAAACGAAAACGGACGGGGGTCGGCATCGCCCGGCTGCAGCTCTGTTTGATCGTAATCGATGGTGGCTCCATCCAGCCGCACGGGGGTTCCGGTCTTGAGACGGCGAACCGTCAGTCCCAGGGCCTCCAGGGACGAGCTTAGCGCATCGCCGGACGGTTCGCCCAGGCGGCCGCCGGACCACTGCTGGCGGCCCATGTGCATCACGCCGCGTAAAAACGTCCCTGTGGTCAGGATTACCGCCGGCGCTGAAAAGGTTGTGCCGTCCTGGCATACGACGCCGCAGACAGCGCCGTGTTGGGTCAAGAGTTCCGCGGCGGTCTTCTCGACGATGGTCAGGTTATCTGCCGCTTCGAGTTGATGCTGAACGTACTTCTGGTAGCGGTATTTGTCGGTCTGTGCGCGGGGGCTTCGCACGGCCGGGCCTTTTGAGCGGTTAAGCATGCGAAACTGAATGCCCGTCGCGTCGGCTGCCAGCGCCATCAGGCCGCCCATCGCGTCGATTTCACGCACGATCTGGCCTTTGGCCTGGCCGCCGATGGCGGGATTGCAGCTCAGCGCGGCGATGGTGTCCCGGCGCATCGTCAAGAGGGCGGTGCGCGCGCCCAGTCGTGAGGCCGCCCAGGCCGCTTCGGCCCCGGCGTGTCCGCCGCCGATGATGAGGATGTCGAATTTATGCGTATTCAAACGGTTGTCCGTAAAAGGTGCTCGTATGTCCGGATGCCGGTTTGGGTATCATATCCGTGGCGGGTCAAAAATGCAAGCGGACAGAGGCGTTTTCGGCGGGGGGAAAACGCCCTGTTCAGTGAGGCCCGAAGGCCGGCGTGTACGATTATTCGGTAGTGGGCCGGCCGACCAGGTAGATGCGGTTTTTGCCGCTGCGTTTTGCTTCGAGCATCGCCATGTCAGCTTTTTCGAGCAGTTCTTCGGCTGTGTCGCCGTCGGCAGGGAAGGTCGCCAGTCCGCCGCTGATTGTCAGCGATCCTTTGCCTTTGGGTCCGATGAAGTCAAAGCCGGCCTGCTCCAGTTCGCTGCAGAATCGCTCGGCCATGAAGATCGGCTCGCGGGGGTGCTCCAGGCCTGCGCTGCGGCGGTCTCGAGCGGCCCGGTCGGGTTGGTCGGTGGGTTTTTCGGCGGGCAAATCCCAGAATACCACCGCAAACTCATCGCCGCCTAGACGGGCAACGATGTCATGGCTGCGGCAGCAGCGCCGAATCATTCGCCCGGCCTGTCGCAGGACATTGTCGCCGATGGCGTGGCCGTAGGCATCATTGTAGTGTTTGAAGTCGTCAATGTCGAAAATCAGCAGTGTTACCCGAAGCTGATGGCGGCCGGCCAGCGCGAGCACCTGCGGGAGGAATTGACGCAGATAACGGCGATTTTTCAGGCCGGTCAGGTCATCCTGGATGACCAGTTTTTCCAGCGCCGCGATGCGTTTGTCTTTCTCGGTTGGGTGTTGGTCCAGGGCATCCGACTCGGCCGGCAGGCGGGTGTCGGTGAAGATGTCTTCGAGGCGGGTCGGGCTGATGACGTAATCGTCAAACAGTTGCCCAGAGCGGCGGGTGCGGTTCATGCGTTCGACGATCAGCGACTCTTCGGCCATTTGGGCCAGCAGGACAAGCTGGGCCGACGGGTCGGCCTGACGCAGCGCTGACAGGGCCGACTCGAAATGCGTTTGCAGGGCCGCCGCATTGACGATGACGCAGTCAAAGTGCTCGCTGCGCATGGCGGCGATGGCCTGGGCGACGGAGGGTTGTTGGGCGATCTGCACGCTGTCGGACTGCACCAGGCCCGATGCGGCGGGCGAGCCGGTCCCGATCCATAAGACTGTTTTGCCGGCGGTCGGCGATGGATGCGAAAGATTCATAAGATAATTTCCCGTAGCGCGTTTAATTCTTCTTCACTGATAGAGACCCGCAATCGCGGCCGGCGACGTATGGGTTCGGGCTGCCGGTCCGGAGCCGTTTGGCCAGGGCCGTATGCTTGCGGTTCAAACTG
>SKKI01000120.1 GCA_007121565.1 Phycisphaerae bacterium | reverse complement strand
CTGAAACAGATGGGCACCAAGGGCAATTTGAACAAAGCCAAGCGTACGCAATTGGCCAAAGTACTGACGTATTTTGAGAACAATCGACGCTTTATGAAATACGATGAATACCTGGCAAACGCGCGGGTGCCGAAACACTGTCGGGCAGGTCGAATCACTGATTTTATCGCAGCTCGGCCAGATTTTCTGTGATCACTTTAAGTCATTGATTGACAAGAAGTTATTGCCGATTTGTGCGGACGTCACATCGCATTAATACATTCTTTTCTCAAAAACGTACAAAAAATCTTTGACATACCGATGTTGGGCGGTAGCATCAGTACTGATGTGTTGAGGGGCTTCAAATGCATGATGTTGCCAAACATGATGTCTTTGCCTTTGCCGTGCACCAGCCTGAAAAATGAATCGGGACGGTAGTGTGCGCATGCAAGAAAACGAAAATGTTGTTTACACACAGGAGACGAATATGAGTAAAATCAATGGGGATCATGTGTTCACCTCAGAGTCCGTCAGCGAAGGGCACCCGGACAAGGTGTGTGATCAAGTATCAGATGCTGTGCTGGATGCGTGCCTTCAGAAAGACCCGACCAGTCGGGTTGCATGTGAAACGATGGTAGCCTATGATCTTGTCGTCAACGCCGGCGAAGTGACATGCAGCGGGTGGTCCGAAATTGACACAGAGAAAATCACCCGTGAGGTGATCAAGCAGATCGGTTATGACCATGAAGCACTGAAATTCTGGAATGAGTCCTTCGAGTACATCACGCGAATCCACGGGCAAAGTCCGGATATTTCTCAAGGTGTCACCGAAGGGCAGGGACTGTTTAAGGATCAGGGCGCCGGTGATCAGGGAATGATGTTCGGCTATGCAACCAACGAGACGCCGGAACTGATGCCTACGCCGATTGCTTTAAGCCATCGCCTGCTGCTGGAACTGGAAACGATTCGCAAAACAAAAAAACTTGCGTATCTGCGCCCCGACTCCAAGTCGCAGGTGTCGGTGCGCTATCGCAACGGCAAACCGGATCATATCACGTCCGTGGTCGTTTCACATCAGACCGACGATATCGCTTTGGACGATATTCGCCGCGATCTGGTTGAGGTGGCAACCGACGTGCTGGAGCCGACGGGCTTGCTGCGCGACACGACCGACTTTTTCATCAACCCCACCGGCAAATTTACAGTGGGCGGCCCCTACGCCGACGCGGGCGTCACAGGGCGTAAAATTATTGTCGACACCTATGGCGGCGTGGGCAGTCACGGCGGCGGGGCGTTTTCGGGCAAAGACCCCTCCAAGGTGGACCGGTCCGCGGCCTATTACGCCCGTTATGTCGCCAAAAACATCGTTGCAGCCGGGCTGGCGGACAAATGTGAAATTCAAGTCGCCTATGCCATCGGCATTGCGCGTCCGCTGAGTATTAACGTCGATACTTACGGCACGGGACAGATCGAAGACGCACAATTGCAGCGCCTGCTCGAGTCGGCCGAACTGTTTGATTTTCGTCCTTCGCGTATTGTTCAGGAGCTTGGACTGCTGGCGCCGTCAGGGTGGTCGTATGCTCAATCGGCGCGATACGGCCACTTCGGCAGAGATATCTTCCCGTGGGAACAGACAAATAAAGTTGGTGCTCTCAACGATTTGGTCAAGGTTCAGGTGAGTGCATGAGTTCTTTCACGAAACGAATTGCCGGTGTCGGTTCGCCGATTGTTGACTTGCTGTCTCATGTGTCGGACGCGTTTATCCGTGAATATGCCGGCCTGAAAGGCGGTATGGAGTTGGTGGATCAGGCGACCATGGAGCAGTTGTTAAGTCGTCTGGACGAGTTCCCCAAACCGGCCGCGGGCGGCTCGGCGGCCAATACGATCTTTGCGCTGGCTCGGCTGGGGCTGTCGTGCGGATTCGTCGGCAAGCTCGGCGATGACGCCCCGGGCAAAGAATACCTGAATCATTTCGAAACATACGGCGGACAGACAGCAGGATTTAAGTACTGCCGGCAGGAAGCGACGGCTCGGTGCCTGAGCCTGGTCACGCCGGACTATGAACGCACAATGCGCACCTGTCTCGGCGCGGCGGCCAACTTGCAGCCGGCCGATATCCAGGTGAAAGACTTCGAAGACTTTGCTCTCGTTCATATCGAGGGGTACCTGCTGTTCAACAGAGAACTGATCGAAACCGTTCTGAAGCGCGCCGCTGAGGCCGGCTGTCAAATCAGCCTGGATCTCGGCTCCTTTGAGATTGTCGAGGCGCTGCGTGAACCGATCGCCGAGCTGTTGAATCACTACGTTGATATTGTGTTTGCCAATGAAGAAGAAGCCTTTGCATTTGCGCAAGTCAAGGATCGCAAACAAGCCCTGCAGGCGCTGCATCGCCATTGTCCGGTAGCGGTCGTCAAGCTTGGGGCCGAAGGTGCCCTGATCCAAAGTTTGGAATCAACGGTGCCGGTTGCCGCGGTGCCGGTCGAAACGATGGTTGATACCACCGGGGCAGGCGATTTCTGGGCGGCCGGATTTCTGTACGGTTATCTCCACGATAAGCCATTGAGCTTCTGCGGACAACTGGGATCAATCTTAGGCGCCGCAGTCGTCCAGCAATTAGGAGCTGACTTACCGGAGGAGCACTGGTCATCCGTAACGAAACAATTTGAAAACACACTTTTATGAGGAGACTGTCTATGAGTGAAACATTGAATCTGACAACCGATTATGTTGTACGGGATATTGAATTGGCTCAATTCGGCCGCAAAGAGATCGCAATTGCGGAAAAAGAAATGCCGGGATTGATGGCCACGCGTCAGAAATACGGCCCCAGCAAGCCGTTGGCCGGAGCACGGGTTATGGGCAGCCTGCACATGACGATTCAGACCGCCGTGCTGATCGAGACACTGCTGGAACTCGGCGCTGATGTGCGGTGGGCGTCCTGTAACATTTTTTCAACCCAGGATCATGCCGCCGCGGCGATTGCCGAACGAGGCGTGCCGGTGTTTGCCTATAAAGGCGAAACGCTGGAGGAATATTGGGACTACACGCTTCGGGCGCTGACATGGCCGGACGGCGAAGGGCCCGATTTGATCATTGACGACGGCGGCGATGCCACACTGCTGCTGCACCGCGGCTATTATGCCGAGGACGATCCGAGTTTGCTGGACGTGCCCACCGACAACAAGGAAATGCAAATTCAAAACACGCTGCTCAAGCGTTTACGGCTCGAATCGCCCCAGTTCTGGCACAAGACCGCAGCCCGATGTAAAGGCGTTTCTGAGGAAACAACAACCGGCGTGCACCGGCTGTACCAGATGAAAGAGAAAGGCGAGCTGCTGTTTCCGGCGATCAACGTGAACGATTCGGTGACCAAGTCAAAGTTTGACAACATTTACGGCTGCCGTGAATCGCTCGTTGACGCGATCAAGCGGGCCACGGATGTAATGATTGCCGGCAAGACCGCCATGGTATGCGGCTATGGCGATGTGGGCAAAGGCTCGGCCGAAACGCTGGCAGACCACAAAGCCAAGGTCTGCGTCAGTGAGATTGACCCGATTTGCGCCCTGCAGGCCTGCATGCGCGGGCTTTCGGTGATGACCATGGAACAGGCCCTGCCGATCGCGGATATTTACGTCACCACGACCGGCAATCGCGACGTCATTACCGCCGAACATATGAGCAACATGAAAGATCAGGCGATTGTGTGCAACATTGGCCACTTTGACAACGAGATCCAGGTCGACAAGCTCAATTCCTGGCCCGGCATCAAAAAGACCAACATCAAATTCGGTGTGGATCAATACACGTTTCCCGAGGGCCATTCGATCTTTTTGCTGGCCGAGGGACGGCTGGTCAATCTGGGCTGCGCAACAGGGCATCCGAGCTTTGTCATGTCCAACAGCTTTACCAATCAGGTGTTGGCGGCGATGGACAACTGGCACAATGAAAAGCCGGTGGATGTCTACTGCCTGAGCAAAAAACTCGACGAAGAAGTGGCACGGCTACACCTGGATAAACTGGGCGCGACATTGACGAAGATGACTTCTGGGCAGGCTGAGTATATCGGCTATCCGGTCGAAGGGCCGTATAAGTCCGACCATTATCGCTATTGACAAATGGAGGAATAGATGTCTTTATGGTAATTTCAAAATACGACAAATACGCTATTCACGGGAGACTCTTGTGACGTTCATAAAAGACCAACAATTTGACGGTAATCCCAATGCGATTCGGGATACCAATCATTATGTGAAAGAATATGCCGCGACCCTGGTCGAAAAATGGGATGAGCTGATCGGCTGGGATCAGCGTGCTGCCAGCGAAGGCGACTTTTTTATTGAACAACTGAAATCTCGTAATGTTAAATATGTCCTGGATGTCGCCACGGGCACGGGTTTTCATTCCGTTCGCCTACTTGAGGCCGGCTTTGAAGTAACCAGTGCCGACGGAAGTGCGGAGATGCTGGCCAAAGCGTTTGATAACGGACGGTTTCGCGGCCATGTGCTGCGCACGGTGCAGGCGGATTGGCGCTGGCTCAATCGCGATGTGCACGGTGAGTATGACGCCGTCATCTGCCTGGGCAATTCCTTTACCCATCTGTTTTCCGAGCATGACCGGCGAAAAGCGCTGGCGGAATATTATGCATCCCTGAAGCATGATGGTGTCTTGATTATTGATCACCGCAATTACGATTCAATTCTGGATCAAGGCTTTTCCTCAAAGCACACATATTACTATTGCGGCGATCAGGTAACCGCCGAGCCGGAATTTATCGATGACGGCCTGGCGCGCTTTGTCTACAAATTCCCTGACCAAAGTGCCTATCATTTGAACATGTACCCGCTTCGGAAAAACTACATGCATCGCTTGCTGCGCGAGGTCGGATTTCAGGCGATTCATACGTATGGTGATTTCCAGGAAACCTATCGCGAACAAGAGCCGGACTTCTTTATTCACGTGGCTGAAAAGGAATACCAACAACACTAGCAAGGAGAGTTTATGAGGCCGAGTTATTCTGAAATTGTTGCCACAGCACGCGAGTATTACAACAGTTCCGATGCGGATACGTTCTACTTTCATTTTTGGGGGGGCGAAGACATCCACATCGGCCTGTACCGGTCATCTGATGATTCGATTTTTCAGGCCAGTCGTCGAACCGTTCAGCGCATGGCTGACAAATGCAGTGCCCTCACCCCGCACGCCCGCGTTCTGGATCTCGGTGCCGGCTACGGCGGGGCGGCACGCTATCTGGCCGACCGTTACGGGTGTCATGTCACAGCGCTGAACTTGAGCGAGGTCGAAAATCAGCGCAACCGACAGATGAATCAGAGCCAGAGGCTGGAGCACTTGATTGATGTCATCGACGGCAGCTTCGAAACCCTGCCTTTCGATGACCAATACTTTGATGTAATCTGGTCGCAGGACGCCATTTTGCACAGCGGTAACCGCCAACAGGTCATTGCTGAAGCGGCGCGGGTGCTCAAGCCCCAGGGCGAACTGGTGTTCACGGACCCCATGCAAAACGACGCCTGTCCGGCCGATGTACTGCAGCCGATTTATGACCGATTGCATTTAAGCTCGCTCGGCTCGCCCGGCGCCTACCAGGAAATGGCCCTTGATGTGGGATTGACGCTGATCGAATTTGATGAACTGACCGAGCAATTGCCGGCCCATTATCAGCGCGTGCTGGATGCGGTTGGAAAAAGCAGCCAACCCAAAGAGTTGGGGATCAGCGACAGCTATATCGAAAATATGAAAACAGGTCTTCGGCACTGGGTAGACGGCGGGAAAAAAGGATACTTGGTGTGGGGCATCTTTTATTTTCGTAAACCATCTGCCTGAGGGCGGTTTGAGAAACCGCTTATGCGCACCCCGGCGATGTGCTATGCCATGCGTCAGGTAAGATAAACGAGATGATCGAACATTGCGCCAGACAGTACAGGGGCCCGCTGAGCGGCAGGCCCCATAGGGTTTTATTGTCCGGACAGTGGCCGTAAAAACGACTTGGCGGGCGGTGCTGGGGTTGCGTTGGTGGGTGAGAAGTAATCGCAGTCGCCTTGCTGTTGTGAACAACCCAAGGCACTGTCGGCTGCGCAATCTCGAGTATTTTATATATTCAGGGTAGGTTTGTCCGCCATTGAGGCCATCTATCGATTCGAGAATGCTTGATCCGGTGGAGATTTTCCTGATGAGGTTCGCTGTCCTTAGTAATATCCAAAAGAAGATTAAGGAAATGCCTTATTTTATTTTTCGCACAAGCCCGCTACGCTTAAACTGAATGGACTTATGAAAATAACAGCTATGCGTAGGTGCGACGCGACAATGAATGCCAACAGGCTGAACGAAAAACATGCAAAAACCCGGCGCGATGCCGTCATAGCGCAACCCACCTTGAAGCAACACGTGCAGGGTGAAATTACAGCCAGCCTTGCGGCGGCGAAAGCGAACCGAGAGGGGATCTGGTATGAGTAAGAAAAATATACTCGTTCTGGGAAATGATTCTTTTAATGCTGCCCGGCTTGATCAGCTTGCACGTGAAAGCGACTACAATTTCCATTGGCTGCTGGATTACGACTATATCCACAGCTTTCAGCAAAATTCAATGTCGGAAATAATGGAAAACGCACGGTCGCAAATCCGGCAATTTACCGGCACGATCGACGGGTTGATCAACTTATGGGATTTTCCGGGCTGTTTGATGGCCCCTATTTTATGCAAGGAACTCAACCTTATCAGTCCCAGCCCGGCCAGTGTGTTTCAATGCGAGAATAAGTATCTCAGCAGGATCCAGCAGCAAAACGTCATTCCCGACTGCGTGCCGAAATTCTATGGATTTGATCCGGCACAAAGTGACATCATTGAAAACAAGACACTGCCCTACCCGTTCTGGATTAAACCTGTCATCGGTTTTTCGGGTCACTTGGGTTTTCATGTAAGGTCCGAGCAGGATTTCGTTCAGGCACTGGAGCGGATACACGACCGCCAAGACTTATTTACAAAACCTTATCGGTATCTTGAGCAGCACATCGAACTGAGCCCGGACATGCAGCATGCCGGGGAAAAAACATTTATCGCCGAGCAAATAATAGGCGGCAAGCAATTTACCCTCGAAGGATTTATGGTTGAGGGCGATGTGGAGTTCCATGGGATCATTGACTCCTATCGTCACCCGAACAGGATGTCCTTTTCCCGATATGAGTACCCCTCGATTCTCAGTGGTAAAATGAAATCGCGTATATGTGAAAAAGCCAACACAATAATGCGACAGGCAGGCTTTGATAACGGTACGTTCAATATCGAGTTTTTTTACGACCGACGCAAAGACAAATTATGGCTGCTTGAAATCAATACCCGTATATCCCAATCGCATTGTGAGCTTTTTCGGCGTGTGGACGGCCAGTTAAGCCACCAGATCGTGGTGGATATTGCCTTGGGCCGACGGCCGCAAATGCCCAAAAGACAAGGCAAATTCAAGGTTGCCGGCAAACTTTTTTTGCGCGCTTTCAATGACGGAAGGGTTACACATGTGCCTGACAGAGATAAAATCGAACGGCTGGAGGAAGAATTTGACGCCATAATCTATCCGACGAAATCTGGCCACTGACGAGTCGGTATTAGAGGTCGTAAAAGACCTCGGTGTCTTCAGGATACCGGACATTGACATGACATTGGGCACCAGTACTTATGAATGGTACAGTAACCAAAATGATGATTTCCAATCGGTCGAAGGGCGCACTGTCTGGAAGCAGCACTTTAAACGGGAAAACTGGCAGACAAGCACAATCACCAGTACGCGGCTTACCTGCGATGAAGATAATTTCTATGTCCATGCAGAATTGGATGCCTACCAGGAGAATCGCGTCTTCAGCAAAAACTTCGATTATACAATCCCCAGGAAGCTTGTATGACCGTTGGCAAGCTTGGATGTGCCTTGAGGTGGCCCCACGAAATCGGACATACTTTCAAAATCTTCGCTGAGCCGGTCAAGCTGCACACCCTCCAATGCCGGATGCACGGCCAGGCTACAGCACAATATAACACGCTGCCGGTATCCCCGCACCACAACCTGTAGCAGGTCTGAACACGCCTGTCATACACTGATTGCATTTCCGCGAAATTCGGTCTGACCCTATCTGTCATACCCCTGGGCTATACTTGACTTCAGTCAAACAGAACTTTTTTTATGAGTCAAAGTCATGGAAAAGCCAAGTGAACTCACCCAATTACTGGTCTCGCTGTCAAAGCTGCTGGAGGTGGGCAGGCCCATCGGCCATCGCAATCTGACGCTGGTGCCGCTGTTTGGCCAGTCTGCGCCGCTGGAGTACACCCTAGCCGCCGATGCCATCGCCGACGGGACACTGTGCCGCCACATCGGTACACTGACACCGACGCAGTTCCGCAAGGCACAGAAAAAGGTGTGCGGGGGTCCAGATTTCATGTTGGATCGGCTGCGGGGGATGTTCTGCTTTGAGTCTTGTGAAACGGACCGAGTGCCACTGGTGTGCTTGGGACGGCTGGAAAAAGAGATTTGATTGACCATTGCAAAGCCGATAGAAAATCTGTATTATTGCGATCAGAAGCTTGCTGCTTGGTGTTGGGATACCTGAGGTAATTCAAGGTAGAATAAAAATCGGGAGCTGTTTAATGTCGTTTGATCGCGTACTTGAGAAATACAGAGAAATAGCATTTTCTGAACGGGACAAAGGCGACCGGTTTGAGCGGCTGACGCAGGCGTATTTGCAGACAGACCTCAAGTATGCCTTTCGCTTCAAAAAGATATGGCTTTGGAAAGATTTCCCCGCTCATAGAGCAGGCAACCTGCTTTTTTGCCGTTTAAATGTGAAATGTCAGTTTAATCGGTTTGTGTATTGCCGAGCAGGTGAGACTCTTCAATCGTTGCCCCCTTGGCGGTTGTGATGTGGGTTGATACGATCAGATTCTGTATTTGTGGCACGGGCAGCTTGGCGATGATCACGGCCCGGATGACCACGTTACGATATTTGTTTTTTTTCGGAGCAGACTATGGCATTATTAAGAGTAGAGAATCTGACTAAAATATTCGGGTCCCATCCACGGGCCGCTTTGCCGCTGATCAAAGAGGGGCTGACGCGCGAGCAGGTTCGCGAACAGACCGGCCAGACCATCGGTATCGCCGATGTTAATTTTGAGGTGCAAAAGGGCGAAATTCTGGTGGTGATGGGGCTTTCCGGCAGTGGCAAATCAACCGTAGTGCGGTGTGTCAACCGGCTGATCGAACCGACCGCAGGCAAAATCTATATCGACGACGAAGAAATCACCTCGCTGTCCCGCAAACAACTGTTGCAGCTTCGCAGACATAAGCTGGGGATGGTTTTTCAGAATTTTGCGCTGCTGCCCCATCGTACGGTTTTGCAGAACGCCGAATATGGTCTGGAAGTGATGGGTATTGATCCGAAGCAAAGGGCTGAAAAAGCACAGACAGCTCTGGACATGGTGGGGTTGAACGGCTGGGAAAATGAGTACACCCGTCAGCTTTCCGGCGGCATGCAGCAGCGTGTCGGACTGGCACGGGCCTTGGCGGTGGACCCTGAAATCATTCTGATGGACGAGGCGTTAAGTGCGCTGGATCCGCTGATCCGAACCGACATGCAAAACGAACTGATAGACTTGCAGCGGAAGCTGGGCAAAACCATTTTGTTTATCACGCATGATTTAAGCGAAGCGGTCAATATGGGCGATCGCATCGTACTGATGAAAGACGGAAAAATCGTTCAAATCGGGACCGCTGAAGAAATTCTGATTCACCCGGCCAGTCGCTATGTTGAACGGTTTGTCGAAGAACTCGAAAAATCCAAAGTGCTTCGGGCCGAGACCATTATGAAGCCGATTCACGAAGTCGCGCACACCG
>SKKI01000187.1 GCA_007121565.1 Phycisphaerae bacterium | reverse complement strand
AAACAAACAGATCGGCCTGGATCGAATGGCCGCGGCCGGCGCCGTGGTCAGCTCCACGGAAATGCTGCTGTTCGAACTGCTGCGTACCGCCGAGCATCCGCATTTCAAGACACTGAGCAAACTCATCCGGTAAAGCAAAAAAAAAACGGCCCCGCGCTAAACGGGGCCGCCTGCACCGGATGTGCTGTCTATATTAATCGCGGGCAACGCCATTACTCCTTGGCTTCAAACTCCGCGTCTATCACATCATCGCCGCCTTTCTGCTTGCCCGACTCGTCAGTGGGAGGCTCTTCCTGCGGCGCTTCGCCGCCGGGCGCCTGGCCGGGACCGCCCTGCTTTTTGGCGGCCTCTTCGTACAGAATCTTGCCCAGTTCCTGCGAGACCTGGCCGAGATTGTCCATTGCGCGTTTGATGGCGTCGCCGTCGTCGCCCTTGGCCGCTTCTTTCAGACCGTTCAGGGCGTTTTCAATGTTGCCGCGGATATCGCCCGAAACCTTCTCGCCATGTTCCTTGAGCGTCTTTTCGGTCGAGTAGACCAGTTGATCGGCCTGGTTCTTCAGATCGACCACCTCGCGGCGGCGCTTATCTTCCTCGGCGTGGGCCTCGGCGTCTTTGGCCATCTTCTCGACTTCGTCCTCGCTCAGGCCGGAGCTGGACTGAATAGCGATAGACTGCTCTTTGCCGGTGCCCAGATCCTTGGCCGAGACATTCAGAATGCCATTGGCGTCGATATCAAACATCACCTCGATCTGCGGCATCCCGCGCGGCGCCGGCGGAATATCGGCCAACTGGAACCGCCCCAGCGTTCGGTTGTCACGGGCAAACTCGCGCTCGCCCTGCAGAACATGAATTTCCACGCTGGTCTGGTTGTCGGCGGCGGTCGAGAACACTTCCTTCTTGCTGCTCGGAATGGTGGTATTGCGGTCGATCAGCTTGGTCATCACGCCGCCGAGGGTCTCAATGCCCAGCGACAGCGGCGTAACATCCAGCAGCAGAATGTCCTTGACACCCGCATCGCCGGCCAGCACCGCGCCCTGAATGGCGGCGCCGATAGCCACCACCTCATCGGGGTTGAGGCTCTTGTTGGGCGTCTTGCCGAAGATGTCCTGGACGATCTGCTGGACCTTGGGTATCCGGGTCGAGCCGCCGACCAGCAGCACTTCGTCAATATCCGATGAGCTCAGCTTCGCGTCGGTCAGCGCTTTTCGGCAAGGCTCCTTGAGTCGATCCAGGATCGACTCGGCCAGCGACTCAAACCGGCTGCGCGTAATAGCGATGTTCAGGTGCTTGGGCCCGGACGCATCGGCGGTAATAAACGGCAGGTTCACCGTCGTCTCAACCTGTGTACTCAGCTCGCACTTGGCCTTTTCAGCCGCTTCCTTGAGCCGCTGATGGGCCATCGGATCCGTGCGCAGGTCAATGCCTTCGGTCTTCTTGAACTCATCGGCCAGGTAGTTGATCAGCACCTCGTCCAGGTCGTCGCCGCCCAGATGGGTGTCGCCGTGACTGCTGAGCACTTCAAAGACATTGTCGCCGATATCAAGAATGGAAATGTCAAACGTCCCGCCGCCGAAGTCAAAGACCGCGACCTTTTCATTTTTCTTCTTTTCCAACCCGTAGGCCAGGGCCGCGGCGGTCGGCTCGTTGATGATCCGCTCGACCTTCAGACCGGCGATCTTGCCGGCGTCCTTGGTCGCCTGCCGCTGCGAATCGTTAAAGTAAGCCGGCACCGTAATCACCGCCTGCTCGACCGTCTCGCCCAGGTAATCCTCGGCGGTCTTTTTCATATCCTGCAAAATCATCGCCGAAATCTCCGGCGGCGTAAATTCCTTGTCGCGAACACTGACTTTGACCAGCTCTTCCGGGCTGCCGATGACTTTGTAGGGCACGATTTTCTCTTCGGCGCTGACTTCACGGTGGCGACGTCCCATAAACCGCTTGATCGAATAGACGGTATTTTCCGGGTTGGTCACCTGCTGGTGCTTGGCCGATTGACCGACCAGCCGCTCGCCTTTATCTGTAAAGCCGACCACCGACGGCGTAACACGCGCCCCGTTAGCGTTGATCAGCACCTTCGGCGTCGAGCCTTCCATCACCGCGACGACCGAGTTTGTTGTCCCCAGGTCAATGCCGATAATCTTTGCCATTTTTTACTCCTGTTATCTTAACTCACTACGATTTTTCCAAACACTATATCCTAAAAATAATTTGAGCAAACCATGTGCCAGCCTCTCTATACTACCTGTAAGCCGTTTATTAAAAATGATTTACATAAATTTCAAATCAACTTAATGTGCCATTATGGCAGAATGGCTCCTGCGGATGCCGGAATTTTGACACCCCACGGCAATACCGACACCGCCGTCAAGTCAAGGCACTGAATCACACGTCTGCCCATTACTTTTTGCCTTTTTTCAGTTAATTGAGCCGCAATTCCGGACGAAACAACCCATGGACTGCCAAGGACGGCGTGTCTATACAGTGAAGGAGGTGTAAAAGAGCTGAATAGAGTTATATATAAGGGTGCGACCTATGGACTTTTT
>SKKI01000129.1 GCA_007121565.1 Phycisphaerae bacterium | reverse complement strand
GACAAAATCAACGGGGCCAATATTGAGATCATCCCGGTCGAGCCGCCGGCCTGTCCGACGCTGACGCGGGCGCCGTTTGCCTATGATCACGGCGATACGGCCTGCATGACGCCGCTTCTGGCCATGCACAGCCTGGGCCACGATTTTGTCCCGCCGCCGATCCATGCCGGCGGACTGCGCTACCACGGGATGTCGCCGCTGGTCAGCCAGTGCTGCGTCGAAGGCCTGCACAGCCCGCGTTCCATTGACCAGATCGAATGCTACGAGGCAGCGATGACCTGGGCCCGAACCGAAGGCTTTATCTGTGCGCCCGAGACCAGTCACGCCATCGCTGCGACCATTCAGGAAGCCAAAAAAGCCAAAGAAGAAGGCAAAGAAAAGACCATCCTGTTCAACTACAGCGGCCACGGACTGATGGACCTGTCCGGCTACGACGCCTTTATGTCCGGCAAGCTGGAGCCGTACAGCCTGCCCGATGAAATGCTCGAAAAGACCGAAGCGTGCCTGAAGACTCATCCTCAGGCCGAGCCCCGCAAGACCGGAAAATGGTAATCCACCGGGTTTATTAGGGATGTTAAGGTTTGCAGGACGTTGCTTAACAATAGGAAGCAAATGTCAACAGCCCGCGAATATGCGGGCTTTTTTTTGTGGAGACCGTAAAAAAGATGAAATTTGAGGGTTGAGTTTTCAAAAATATCCGTTATAGTCATTTTTTTGCAGGGTCGGTGCCCGAGTGGCTAAAGGGGATGGACTGTAAATCCATTGGCGAGAGCCTTCGCTGGTTCGAATCCAGCCCGGCCCATAAATTCTTTAAGTGCTTAAACAGAAACGACTTAAAGGTTTTTGTAAGGGTGTTTTCTAAGAGACGAAATAGCAAGGACTTACTACATTATGGTGTCAAAGTTCCGACACCGAAATGAATTTAGAGCTGAAAAGATACAGCTCGCTGCTGAACAGTGCACAAACACATCAAGAGCTGGTTGGCAGTCCTCGTGCGTTAGAAAATCGCGGCCAACGCAACGAAAAGTTAACAGTTTTGAGCGACGGAAGTCGGGTACTAATTTATAAAGGTCTATAAAATTCTAATATATGTGGCACATTTTACCATCGAGAAAGACGGTAAAAAGATATTGAAATAGCCAGTTTTCATTGACAGTGATACTGAGATTTTGAGTTAAGAATCCGCATTTGGTTGTATACTGCACAATATAATTTTTAGGTAAGGCTAAGCAAGCCCATACGGCTGGACAAGCTTTTTTTGTAAGTTGTTTTATTACTAACAGTTAAGGGCAGGTAGCTCAGTTGGTAGAGCAACGGACTGAAAATCCGTGTGTCGGCGGTTCAAATCCGCCCCTGCCCATTTTTTAAGTCATTTTATTTAAAGGACTTACAGAAATCATATTTTTCTGGAAAACGTTTTTATGTCTTCCGGTGTCACTCTGGTGTCAGTTTGGTGTCAGTCGGTACCGGAAGTTGGAGAACCTTGTTGGTCCAATCAATGGCCATCTGAATATCTTCATTTCGAACCGCCAGATAGTATTTCCGGGTCGTGGTGATATTCGAGTGTCCTGCCAAATTCTGGACTGCCTGAATCGGCAGTTTTTCAGCCCAGCGGGTAATAGCTGACCGCCGCAAGTCATGCAAGGTGCAATGTTCAATACCGGCTTGATGGCGAATCACATGAAAATCCCGAGTAACATTGTTCACAACGGATTTCCGGTCATCCCATTTTTCCACGGATCGCTTTTGAAGGATTGTTTGTAGTCGGTCCGGGTCAATGAACACATAAGGGTGATTTTCAGAGGCCTCAGTCTGCATTTGAGCCAGACAACGACTGCTTTCGTCGGACATGGGCACCGTCCGGTTCCTGCGGCTTTTGGGATCCCACAAGAGTAAATTGGCGGACTGCTTTTTGGATCGAACGTGAATCTTTTGATGCTCAAAATCCACATCGGTCCAGGTTAAATACAAAATCTCACTGTGCCTCAGGCCACTGCCGTAGGCAATGGAGAGAACTGTTTTCCACCAGATACGCTTTGCCGCCGCCTGCAAGCAGCGATATTCTTCGGGATGGACATATCGAACATCCTTTTCCGTCGTTTTCCGTTCTTTGATCTTGGCAAAAGGGTTTCGGCCTTCTTTTAAATAGCCTCGAGGCTCAATTGCCCGATTGAAGATAGCCCGGAGAGTACGAATATCCTTGTTTGCTGTTTCAATACTCTGTGATTTCATGCGGTCAGCTATAAAAGCCTCTGCATTACGGGCGGTGATGGTCGTCAGTTTTGTAGAACCGCCTATGAATTTTTCAAAGAACCTCAAGGCACGGAGATGATCATGTAGGGTGGCGTTTGAAACCTGCCCGATCATGATTTTCGCATGTTCATCTCGGAAAGCAGACAAGGTTATTTCTGTGGGTTTGTCCGCTTTTCCCAAGAGAACCTGTCTCTGGAGCTCAGCAGCAAATCGACCTGCTTCTTTGCGAGTTTCAAAGACCTTTCCGTACCTGTTTCGATTGTCGGCACTATACCATCGGACAACCCACT
>SKKI01000334.1 GCA_007121565.1 Phycisphaerae bacterium | reverse complement strand
GCTGCGGCTTAATACCGATAATGGTCGGGCTTGTACGGGCCTTCGATGTCTACGCCGAGATACTCGGCCTGTTGGGCAGTCAGCCGGGTCAGCCGGCCGCCGAGGGCTTCGGTGTGCAGTTGGGCCACTTCTTCGTCCAGTTTTTTGGGCAGGGTATAGACGCCGGGCTCGAGTTTTTCCTCTGCCAGCATCATCTGCGCCAGGCACTGATTGGTGAAGCTGTTGCTCATCACAAAGCTCGGATGTCCCGTGGCGCAGCCGAGATTGACCAGCCGCCCTTCGGCCAGGACGAGAATAGAGCGTCCGCTTTTGAGGGTCCATTTGTCCACCTGCGGCTTGATGGTTTCTTTTGTGGCGTGGCCGCCGTCTTCCAGGTAGGACATCTGGATTTCGCTGTCGAAGTGGCCGATGTTGCAGATAATCGCCTCGTCTTTCATCTGCTCCATATGCTCGCCGCGAATGACATCGCAGCAGCCGGTGGCCGTGATGAAAATGTCGCCGGCGCCGGCGCCCCTTTCCATAGTCGTTACTTCGTAGCCTTCCATCATCGCCTGCAGGGCGCAGATCGGGTCGATTTCGGTGATCATCACCCGCGCGCCCAGCCCGCGCATCGACTGGGCGCAGCCCTTGCCGACATCGCCGTAGCCGCAGATGACCACGACCTTGCCGGCGACCATCACATCGGTGGCGCGTTTGATGCCGTCGGCCAGCGATTCCCGGCAGCCGTAAAGATTGTCGAACTTGGATTTGGTCACGGAGTCGTTGACGTTGACCGCGGCAAAGGGCAGCTCGCCGGTCTTTTGCAACTGGTAGAGGCGATTGACGCCGGTGGTGGTTTCCTCCGAGACGCCGCGCAGATTTTCTGCGACGGCTGTCCAGTGCCCCGGCCGGGTTCGGCAGCTTTCGGCCAGCCGCTCCATAATGGCCTGAAACTCCTTGTTATCGTAGGTTTTTTCCAGCAGTGACGGGTCTTTTTCGGCCCGCATGCCCTGGATGATCATCAGCGTCGCGTCACCGCCGTCGTCAACGATCAGATCCGGCCCCGAGCCATCCGGCCAAGTCAGCGCCTGCTCGGTACACCACCAGTAGTCAGCCAGCGTCTCGCCTTTCCAGGCAAATACCGCGCTGCGTCCGGCGTGAGCGATGGCCGCGGCGGCGTGATCCTGCGTCGAGAAGATATTGCACGAGGCCCAGCGCACGTCGGCGCCGAGGGTCTCGAGGGTCTCGATCAGCATTGCCGTCTGGATGGTCATATGCAGTGAGCCGGTGACCTTCAACCCTTTGAGCGGTTGGCTGGCGCTGTATTTTTCGCGCACGGCCATCAGGCCGGGCATTTCTTTTTCGGCAAGCTGCATTTCCTTGCGGCCCCACTCGGCCAGTGTCGGATCGGCGACTTGATAAGGCAGGGTGGTATCCAATGCCTTAAAGGACTTAGTCTCGCTGTTTTGTGTTGTTTTCACGGTTTTCCCTTTCGCCATGTTAGCGTAATCACGTTATTTCTACCATTCAGAACGGCTTACTATATCCATAAAACCGGAGAATTCAAGAATTTCTTGGAATAATGCAGGTTTTCGGGCGATTTGACAACGGCGCAGCAGGCTGTATAATTCAGTGCAAACGAATAACCACTCCTTCTGGACAGTGATCACATGGCTAAAAAAAAGCCCGTTATCGGCATTTTGGGCGGCATTGCATCGGGTAAAAGCACGGTTGCCCGACATTTCGGACAGCTTGGTTGTGCGGTTATTGAGGCCGATGCGATAGCGCACGAGGTACTTCAAAAAGACGAGGTAAAGGATAATATTGTGCGTGATTTTGGTCCGGATGTGCTGGATGGCTGCGGGCGGCTGGATCGAAAGTCGCTGGCTCGGATCGTGTTTGAGAACCCCGCGGCCCTGGACCGCCTGAATCGCCTGATCCATCCGCCGGTGATGGATGAGGTCCAGCGGCGTATCGCAGCCTATCAGCAGGATCCGACGGTTGCGGCGGTGGTGCTGGATGTGCCGCTGCTGGCCGAGGTCGGGCGGTTGGATTTATGCGATGCGGCGGTGTTTGTGGAGGCCGATGAGGTCATTCGGCTCAAAAGATTGCAGAAAAAAGGCAATTTTGACGAAAAAGATTTGAAAAAACGTGAAAAATTTCAAATTTCTCTGGACAAAAAGAAAAAACTCGCTAATTATAGTGTGTGTAACAATTCTGATCAGTCGGATTTAGCTGAGCAAGTCGCTGGACTCTTTTCAACCATAATAAGCGGCAGATAGGATATTTCCGCCGGGAATGATATGCCGGGTCCTTTTTGTGCGGACGGGGTGGTTTGTTGTGTACCCCTGACGGGACGGATGACGGCGGCCGGCTTTCAACATGACATGCTTTCACGCGGAGAACGCGCTAGATTAGGTGGATAGAAAATACCCATCCTACAGAGCAAAAACGCATAGGCAGTTCATTTGAGGTAAATTCCCGCAGCTACGGCATCACTGGATGGCGCTGTTCAGGCCCAATCGCCGAATGGTTGTAAAACGGGTATCAATGTTATCATTTAATCGTATG
>SKKI01000078.1 GCA_007121565.1 Phycisphaerae bacterium | reverse complement strand
TTTCGACGGTAGCCGGCGAGAAGGGTTCGGCTGATACCGTACGGGATGTACGCGGCTTTGCGCTGAAGTTTTACACCGAAGAGGGCAACTGGGATCTGGTGGGCAACAATACGCCGGTCTTCTTTGTCCGCGACGCGATTAAGTTTCCCGATTTTATCCACACGCAGAAGCGCGACCCGCAGACCAACGCCAAGAACGACACGATGCAGTGGGATTTCTGGTCGCAGGTACCCGAGGCGCTGCACCAGGTAACGACGCTGTTTTCCGATCGCGGCATTCCGGCCGGCATCCCCTTCATGAACGGCTACGGCAGCCACACCTACAGCTTTATCAATGCCAAAAATGAACGGTTCTGGGTGAAATTTCACTTCAAGACTCAGCAGGGCATCAAGAATCTGCCGCCGGATGAGGCCGATAAGCTGGCCGGCTGCGAACCGGATTATCATACCACGCAGTTGTTTGAGGCAATCGTAAAGGGTGACTTTCCTAAGTGGACGCTAAAGGTGCAAATCATGCCGGAACACGAGGCCGAGAACTACCGCTGGAATCCGTTTGATCTGACCAAGGTCTGGCCGCACGGCGACTATCCGCTGCACGAGGTCGGCGTGCTGGAGCTGAATCGCAACCCGGAGAATTATTTCGCCGAGATTGAGCAGTCGGCCTTTTCGCCGGGTAATGTGGTTCCGGGCGTTTCGTTTTCGCCGGATAAGATGCTGCAGGCGCGGATTGTGTCGTACTCCGATGCGCATCGCTATCGCCTGGGTGTCAATTATGAGCATCTGCCGGTCAATCGCCCCAAGTGTCCTGTGCATAACACCTATCAGCGCGATGGTGCGATGCGGTTTGACGGCAATTGCGGCGCTGCGGTCAACTACGAGCCCAACAGCTTCGGTGGCCCCAAAGAAGATCCGTCGTTTCGCGAGCCTCCGCTGAAAATCAGCGGCGATGCTGACTGGTACGAGCAGAAACGCGGCGTGGACGAAGACTACGTTCAGCCGGGCAACCTGTTTCGCTTGATGTCGGCCGATCAGCAGCAGCAGCTTTGCGAAAATATTGGCGGCAGTCTGAAAAAGGCCCCGAAAGCCATTCAGGATAAGATGATCGCTCACTTTACTAAGGCCGATCCGGCCTACGGCAAGGGTGTAGCGACGGCACTGGGACAATGATTTTCAAAAAACACTGGAATTGCCGCCTGGTCTGGATATAATATAAGGGCAATGTCGTTACAGTACAGAAAAGCGGATAAACAAGACAAGGAGATGAGAAAATGAGTAAGGAAAGCAGACAGGCCGCACGGCAAAAGGTCATTGATGTGCTCAATAAGGCGCGTTCGATGGAACTGCTGGCAATCGGGCAGTATATGAACCAGCATTACAACCTCGACGATATGGACTACGGCGAATTGGCGGCCAATATCAAGCTGATCGCCATCGACGAGATGCGGCACGCCGAGCAGTTCGCCGAGCGCATCATGGAATTGGGCGGCGAGCCGACCTCGGACCCGGACGATGCCGTCAAACGCGGCCAGAAAATTGAAGGGATTTTTCCCTTCGACAGCAACCTGGAAGACAATACGATTGCCGCGTATAACCAGTTTTTGCAGGTGTGCCGTGAAAACGGTGACAGCGTCAGCTTTAAGCTGTTCGAGACGATTATCGACGAAGAGCAGGAACATCTGAATTATTTTGACGATGTTGGCGACCATATTGAAACGCTCGGCGCGGCGTATCTGGCGCGGATCGCCGGTACGCCATCCAGCACTGGCGGATTTTCCAAAGGGTTTGCCTCGTCCGGCGGCGAATAGTTGATTGTTGACAAATAATGCCTTTAAGTCCTGTGTGCGGCCGGCGCCGCATGCAGGACTTTTTTGTGTTTATTTTTCGTAACATCTTTCATTAGAACAACTTATCAGATATTGCGGCCGGCTTTATTTTGTGCTATACTATGGGACTGTAATCGTGGCGAGTTTTAGGATAGTTGTCCCGTAAGACCAACCAGTGAGGCGTATGCGTAATTTGAAGTATTATCAACATATTCAGGATATCAGTCAGCTAACACAGACCGAGCGTGAATCGCTGCAGGTCGTTACCGATCGGTATGCGTTTCGGGTCAATGATTATTATGTGTCGCTGATTGACTGGGACGATCCGAACTGTCCGATCCGTCGGCAGGTGATACCGGATATGGATGAACTGGAAGGCTGGGGACGGCTGGACCCGTCCAACGAGCAAGCCTACACGGTGATGCCGGGTGTTGAGCATAAGTATGATTCGACGGCGCTGCTGCTGGTCAGCAGTGTCTGCGAGGGAATCTGTCGGTATTGTTTTCGCAAGCGGGTGTTCATCGATCCGCAAAAAGAGGCGCTGCAGGATGTCCCGGCGGCGATGGCGTATATCGCGGCGCATCCGGAGATTACCAATGTGCTGCTGACCGGCGGCGACCCGCTGGTGCTGTCCACGGGTAAGCTGGAGCGGATCATTGCCGAGCTGCGCAACATTGAACATGTTCGGATTATTCGTATCGGCACGCGGATGCCGGTGTTTAACCCGTATCGAATTCTCGACGATCCGTCGCTGACGGAAATGATTTCGACATACAGCCTGCCGGATAAGCGGATTTATGTGATGACGCATTTTTGCCATCCGCGCGAGTTGACCGAGACCGCCTGTGCGGGGCTTGACAGGTTGCTGCGGGCCGGCGCGATTGTGACCAATCAGTGTCCGCTGATTCGCGGGGTCAATGACGATGCGGATGTGCTGGCCGAGCTGCTGTGTCGGCTTTCCGGCGCGGGCGTGGTGCCGTACTATCTGTTTCAGTGCCGCCCGGCGGTGGGCAACCGCGCCTATACCGTGCCGATTGAAGAGGGGTATCGGATTTACGAGGCAGCCAAGGCCCGCGTCTCCGGGCTGGCCAAGCGAATCCGCTATGTGATGTCGCACGCAACGGGCAAGATTGAGATATTGTCGCTGACCAACACGAAAATCTTTTTCAAGTACCACCGCGCCGCCGAGATGAGCGACAGTGGCAAAGTCCTTGTGTGCAACTCCAACCCTGAGGCCTGCTGGCTGGACGATTATGACGAGATCATCCGCGAGTATCCAGCCAATCTACCGTATCGAATACACGGCCCGGAATAAAGAAGGGCGAAGATTTCAGATTCGGGACCTGGCCGCTTGCAGGGCCTGAAGGGTAAAGAGAACGGGATAGAGCTGCTCGGTGTACCACAGCTTGGCAAAGTACAGGCCGATGGGTGCGGGGCAAAAGTCAGTGCCGTTGTGTGTTTTTTCAACCAGCCAGTTTAATCCGGCGTCGATGGCGTCGGATTTTTCTTTTTGGGCTTCAATCAAGGCGGCAGTTGCCAGGGCTGTTTGTTCAATCGATCCCCAGCCGCCGTCAGAGTGCTGAACGCTGCGCAGGTAGTCAGCGGCGGGGGGTATCATCATTTTCAAGATCGGAAAGCGGCTCGTGTTCATGTTCGCCAGGACGCTCAGCACGCGCGCGGTGCCGTAGACGGGATTGGCCTTATCCGGGGCATCGGGGTCGCCGAACCACAGCGGCAGCCAGGCGCCGTCGGGGCGCTGATGGGCATACAGATACCTCAGCGCACGCGGGATGGCGCGGTCGATGCGGGTTTGCATCGCTGCCGGAACGTGGTCGCGCCAGAGCCCGAAGGCCTCAAGCGCGTGGGCGGTGATGTCGGCGCAGCTTCGATCAAACTCCAGCTTTCCCCAGCCGCGGCAGAAGGTCGGGATGCCGCCGTCGGTGTTTTGCATATCCAGCAGCCAGATCAGTCCCTTGCACGCGGCTGCGCGCACGGTGGGGCATTGATTGTCGAGCCGATGCAGCGCGACCAGTACCCCGGCGGTATCGTCAGCATCCGGCACGGCGCCGGGCAGCGGCGTCCAGCCCCAGCCGCCGGCAGCGGCGCCGGTAAAGGGGTGAACGGTTTTGTATTGCCGTGTGATCAACGCATCGGCCAGCGCGCGGCGGTCGTCGTCGGTCAGGTGATCGGGGGCCAGCAGCTTGATGGCGTGAGTGGATAGCCACGTGGAAAGATTCGTATCAATCGGCCAGCTTCCATCCGGCCGCTGAGCAGCGGTCAGAAATGCCAGGCCTTTTTGCGCGACGGGGTGCTGTGTGTGGCCGATTGCCGCCAGGCTCATGGTGACAAATGCCGTCAGCGGGGGCGCTTCGAGAAAGCCGCCGTTGGTCGGCTGAAGCGTTCCCAACAGATCCAGTGTCGGCACGCAGGCGGTGCGGCGGACGGCACGCAGGAGCGGATTTTTCGGCGGGTCAAAATGGAACTTGGCCTGTCCGACCGCGATCAGTGCCGGCAGGGCGTAGCTGACTACAGTCAGGTTCAATACCCGATATAAGGCCCGCGGAAGCCGTGCCAGCTCAAACGGCAGCGGCTTGACAAGCTGCCACGGGTCGGGCGCCTCATCGAACAGCCCGGCCAGTGTGCAGTGGGCCAGGATCGGCACGGCAAACGTTCGGTCATCCCCATAGGCGGCATAGACCGCCCCGGCCAGGTCGCTTTGGCGGGTGTAATTGAGCCGACGCTTGAGCCAGGTGCGGGCGTTTTGAGTGTGTGAGGCAAACCGCCCCGCGTGGTCGACGGCATGGATTGCCGCCAGCGCCAGCAGCGTGGTGCTCAGGTTGCTGGGGTCACGATTGTCGGTATCGCCCCAGCCGCCGTCGGGGTTTTGGTGCTCGGCCAGCCAAGTCAGACCGTTTTGGATGGCGGCGTGATGGCCCGGGGCATTGGCGATGTGCAGGGCAGTGATCGAGACGGCAGTGGCCAGCGGGCTGGAGCTGAGCCGGCCCGTCCAGAGGCCGTCGGCGCCGCGAGCCTCAACAAGGCAGCTGAGAGTATTGCGATAGGCCAAAGCCCATGCTGCGGATGTGTCAGGCTGTTTATCGGGCGTGCTCATCGCAGATGCCCCAGGGACAGCAGGCCATAAAAGCAGTATTCACAATCGCTGATCGGGTCGATGCGGTTTTGACAAAAGCCGATTGCCGAATCCCACAGGCCGGTCACGAACGCCAGATCGGCCGCGCGGATCGGCGACAGATCCGTATTCATCCTGTCAAGCGCATGCAGCGCGACGGCAGTGGAAAGCAGGTCGGCTACCGGTGCGGCGGGCATCACCTTAAAGCCGCCGTGTGCGTCGCGGCTGTGCAGCAGCCAGTCGGCGGCGCGCGGATCGACGGCCCGGCCCAATTGCGTCAAGGTGGTCACTGCCGCGGCGGTGCCGGGCGTGGAAACCAGCGGCAGGGACGATTCGTTATGATAGCCGCCGTCGGCATTGAGTTTGTTGAGACAGTCGATGACGGCCTGAGCATCGGGCAGATCGCGTCCTAAATCCTGATACGCGCCCACTGCCAGAAAACAGCCGTAGGCCGAGCCTTCAGCGCGGGCGCAAAGGTGGTGGTAGGCGCCGTCCTTGCAGCGAAACGCCTGCAGTTGGCCGGTTAGCGCGTCGATGTGGGAGGGGCTAAGCTGGTTGAGCAGGCGGCGGCAGCGAATCAGCGCTGCCAGATGCGCCAGATCGAGCTCGTCTCGGTTCTCGAAGCGGTCAAGGAAGTCCGGCAACCCCGGCGCATCCAGTGGTTGATTCAGCGCTGTCAAACTCATCAGGGCAAAGCCGGTGTAGTACAGATCGCTTTGGGGACCTTTGCCGCGAAAGCCGCCGTCGCCGTTGCGTCGGCTTTCAAAGACCGCCGCGGCTGTCTGAGCAGTAATGCCGCCGGTCGGACAGGCGGCGGCAAGGGTGTCAATGAGGTCCAGGCGTATGCTCATCGCAGCATCCCATGGGCTGGACTTTGTCGAAGATTTTGGTGATGACACGCCGCAGCAGGGTCTTGACGTGACTGGACTGCAGCTCACCAAGACAGGCGATTGCACGGCGGCGATAGTCGGCCAGCAGATCGTGCGCGGCCTGTTGGCTGCCCAACACAGCGACGATGGACAGCCCGTTTCGGTGCTGCGCCGATTGCCAGTCGAGCAGGTCGTCGCGAATCTGATAGGCGATGCCAAGGGCCTGTGAATAGCGATCCAGCGTCTCCTGCAGGGCAGGCCCGCCGCCGCCGAGAACGGCGCCGACTTTCAGCGCGACGCCAAAAGCCGGGGCGGTCTTTCCAGCAAAAATGCTCAGAATCTCAGGCACGCTCGGCGTCTGGTTGCCGCGGCGCTGCTCAAGCTCTTTGCCTTGGCCCAGGCACAAGGCGCGATGACCCTGAGCGGCGATGTTCAGCAGGTCGTTTTTCTGTTCGGCACTGACATCCAGCTCGACCAGCAGGCGGTAGCCCTCGCCGATGAGCAAATCGCCGACATTCAGGGCGATAGGCGTGCCGTACTGCCGATGCAGTGTTTCTCGGCCGTACCGCTCAACGTCGTCGTCCTCAATGTCATCGTGGATGAGCGAGGCCTTATGGAAGCACTCGACCGCTACGGCGGCCTGTCGGACCGTCTGCGGCGGATGTTCGGCGTCGCTTTCGGCGCAGGCGTCGGCCATCGCCGCGGTCAACAGCGGCCGGTAGTGCTTGCCGCCGCGCGCCAGCCACTGGGCGGCAATGGCAACGGTCGGGTCGCTGTCGGCATCAAAAAACTCCCGCAGCGCATCGGGGCAGAACCAGTCGCGCACCTGGTGACGCAGACGCTCCAATCCGACGGTTTGCTCGACCGCGACACAGTCTTCGAGAATCGCCTCCAGCACATCAGTGTCA
Organism: Phycisphaerae bacterium; assembly: GCA_007121565.1. GTDB lineage: Bacteria > Planctomycetota > Phycisphaerae > Sedimentisphaerales > Anaerohalosphaeraceae > T3Sed10-213. The sequence continues at coordinate 3,206 of SKKI01000078.1, read as the reverse complement.
AAGGCGGTGTCTTTGCAGCCGTCATACAGCAACGGGATCGCCACGCCCGGCACCGCGCCGGCCTCCATATAGGGAAAGACCTTTTCCAGAACGGGCAGGCAGCTTACCCCCACGACCGCCTCGACCTGGCCGGATTGAATCAGCGCCATCACCACCGGCGAGCCTTCGGCGATCAGGACGGTATAGCCGAGCTGCTCGGCCTTGCGCGTCAGGGGGTCGATAACGCAGCGGCCGCAATGCCTGCACAACAGGCCGAAGGTGTCGCACTCGGCGGTGCAATGGCGAGCAGACTTGAGGCACTGCGGCAGCAGCAGCAGACGCTTGCGGTAGGGCGTCTTGAGAACGGTCGGACGCCAGAGCGCGTTGTTGAGGATTACCACCGCATACGGCAAAAACATCTCATCGAGTTTCTCCTGGCCCAGAAGCGCCGCGGCGTGTTGTTTGAGCGCATCCAGCGGGGCCGGTGGGATGAGCCGCTGTTGCATGATATACGCCTGGGCAGCCTGATCCAGCCGAAGGCGCAGCTCGGCGGTGGCCGGAATACCCGCCCCGGCATTGACAGCAGATTGTTTAAAGGATTCAGGCATACCGGCGCTTTGACTCCGTTTGGGGTGAGCAGGGGGTTAACTGTTTACCGACGCGGACAAAGGCCTTGCGCCACGCGGCCACTTCGGTCTTACCCAGCAGCCGCATCGTGGCACGCTTAAGCCAAGAGACACCGGCGCATCGCTGATTGTCCCAAAACAGCAGCGGTACTTTTCTGAAGTTGATCTCGTAACATGTGCGGTACAGTTCCAGGTGTTCCGGGCGCATCGTGGCGATGGAAAAACGGCGTCCCGCGGCGATATCTTCGCGGGTATAAGGCTCATAGAATACGGGAAAGACCACTGCGTCCTGCGTTTCGAGAAACTTGACCAGCCGCATCGTTTGCTGCACATCGTCGGGCGTTTCGCCGGGCAGTCCCAGCACCAGGCTGACCACGGAGAAAAAGCCGTTGCGTGTCATGCGCTCGGCGGTGGAATAAAGCAGTTCCTGCCAGTCGTCCGGTCGGTAGGGGGCGACTTTGCCGGGGCAGTTGGCCGCGACCAGGTGGCCGTTTGCGCTTTCGACGCCCATATTGACCCAGAGGTATCGGCTGCGTTTTTCCCACGTCAGCAGCCGGCGAATTTCCTGAAGCTGGGCATCGGTCATCTGCGCGACGCTGGTGATATTGGCGTGGTCAATCTGCATAAACGACAGGCCCTTGAGCTGCCGCATCTGTTCAAGCAGGTCGCGCAGGGCCTCAAAATTCGGCGTCAGTCCCGTCGCTCCGTAACGGAAAAAGTCCTCGCTGCCGCTGACCACCGACCGGATGCCGCCGGACAGGTTGGTTTCCAGATCGGTCAGGATCGTCTCAGCCGGAAGGTGCTGCATTTTTTTGTGTGCCATCGAACAGAAGGTACAGCCCCGTCCGCAGCCGCGGGACAGTTCGATGATCCCCAGAAGACTGGCGCCGTTGATCGGGGCGATGCCCGAGGCGTTGGTTTTGGATTGCACAACACGTTGCGGCACGGATTTGCCGTTCAGGATGTCGCCAAACAATGCCGGGCCGTCGTGTTCAAAGTAGCCCTCGAAGCGCACATCCAGGCACGCCTGGGCAACCGCGTCCGGATAGCAGTCCCACTGCCAGGCGCCTGCCCCGCCGCCGACAACCTTAAAACCGTACCGCTGCTTGGCTGCGAGCAGGTGTTCGAGCAGTTGGCGCGACCAGCGTCGCGTGTACAATTCGCCGGCCCAGAATTGCGTCGTGGTGGTGTTGCTCATGCCGTTACCCAGCGGATCGCTGGAGCTGAAGCCGACAATTTTAACCCACGGGCCAAGCACCTCGCCCAAGCGCTCCGGCGTCGTGCAGACCACCTCGTCGGGCGACAGGCCCAGTTCGGCAATCAGCGCCGACTGGACGCGCCGCAGGCCCAGCGGCGCGGTGTGGGCACGTCCGTTGGCGTCGGTGCGTACCGGCGGAGCCACGAAGCGGCGCATGGCAAGCGCCGGCACGTTGCTGGTCTGCATCGTGGCGAAGATGCCCTCGAACAGCGCCTTATAATTGGCGCTGAGCGTGCGGTCGGCCACGAGAACGATGGCGGGTGTTAAGCGGGTTGTCGGCATAGCATCACGGTATTATTGGTCAATCCTTGGCTGAGCGATTCGTTTGGTTTTTCAGGCCTTCAATCACACTGTCGGGAATATCCAGTTCGTCTTTAAGCGTCTCGAGCGATCGGCCCCGGTCGCCGGCGGTGCGGTTGCGCAGCATCTGCATCACATTGCCGGTGAGCCGCTGCTGAAGGTTGTCCGGCGGCGGTGTGCTTTTCCAGGCCTGTTCATCGACCGCATCGCCGTTGATTGGCGCGGTCGTGTATTTCGGAAAAATAATAGCCGCAGACGGACAGACGCGCGCACAGGCCGGGCAACCGGTTTTGCAGTGTGTCGGCCTGGTTACGCTCACGTGTTTGCTTGCACCGAGGGCATAGACGCCGAACAGACAGAAATTCAGACACTGCCTGCAATTGGTGCAGCGGGCTTCATCGATCAGCGGATACCACGGCTGCCAGCCAGTATTGCTGCGCGGCAGCGTAATGCGTCCGCCGGAACGGGCATCGGTTAACTTCAGTATCTCGGCAATCGCTTGCGGCTCGGCGGTGCGCAGGTTGACCGTCTCGAGTGTCTTGACCTCGGACAGCCCGGCGCGATTGAGCAGCGCGCGAACCGTTCGTTCAAAGCAGGCCAGTACCAAGAGCGAATCATCGGCGAGATTATTGACCAGATCGCTGCCGGCATCGGTGCACAGCCCACACAAATCGTCGGTGAACAAGTAGCGAACACCGGCGGCGGCCAGCGTATCCATCGCCGCCTGCCGGGTCGGTTCGGGGGTCAGGTTTGCCTGAGAACAGTTGCAATACAGGATCGTTTTTTGCATAAGGGCCTCAGCGTGCGGCGATGTCGTAGACAGCCATCTCATCTCCGCGCCGCATATAAAGCCGTTTTTCAAAGATAACCGGATGCGACCAGTGGCGGCCGTCGCCGTGCTCGATCACAAACGAACTGATGACATTGAATCCGTCCGGCGTCGCTCGAACCAATCCCAGGTGGCCGTCGCGTTCTTCATAGCAGTACAGCATCCCGTCGGCAAAGGTCATACTTCCCTTCATGTGCCAGTGGGTATCATAGTG
>SKKI01000274.1 GCA_007121565.1 Phycisphaerae bacterium | reverse complement strand
GGGCTTTAGAGACGGATAAGCCGTGCCTGGTGATTCCGACCGGCACCTGCGGGCTGGCCGGCGGGGCCGGCGATTTGATACGGATCGCCAAACGCGAGATTCTGGCTAACGGGCTGGCCGGAAAGCTGCGCTTGCGGATCACGGGCTGTCATGGCTTTTGCCAGATGGAGCCGTCGGTGCTGGTCGAGCCGCAACGGGCGTTTTATCCCAACGTGAGCATCGACCAAATGAAGTGCATTGTGGATGCGACCGCCCGAGGCCAGATTCTGACCGAGCTGCTCTATACCGACCCGGATACGGGGCGGCCGATCGAAAAACAGGACGACATTTCCTTTTTTAAGTATCAGGATCGCCGGCTTCTGGCGTGGAATGAGAAAGTCGATCCGATCCGCATCAGCGACTATCTGGCGCACGGCGGTTATCTGACGCTGGAAAACGTGTTTGCATCAGAGGGTCCCGCTGCCGTGATCGACGACGTTAAGCGATCAGGTCTGCGGGGACGCGGCGGCGGCGGATTTCCGGCGGGGTTGAAATGGGAGCTACTGGCCAAGCAGCCGGGTACTCGCGGCAAAGTCCTCGTGTGCAATGCCGACGAAGGCGATCCCGGCGCGTATATGGACCGCAGTCTGCTCGAGGGCAATCCGCACAGCATTCTCGAAGGGATGATTATCGGTGCCTATGCGACCGGCGCAACCGAAGGCATCATTTATGTGCGCCACGAATACCCCTACGCGATTGAGCATTTGAATATCGCGATCAAACAGGCCCGTCAGCTTGGGCTGCTGGGTACGGCTATCCTGGGCACCGATTTTTCCTTTGATATTGATATCGTCAAAGGTGCCGGAGCGTTTGTCTGCGGCGAGGAGACGGCCCTGATTCGATCGATCGAGGGGAAAATGGGCGAACCCCGGCAGCGTCCGCCGTTCCCGATTCAAAGGGGCATCGCCGGCAAACCGACCGCGATTAACAATGTCGAAACATGGGCGAACATCCCGCTGATTTTCAGACTGGGCGCCGATGAATTTGCACGGGTTGGGGTGGCCAACAACGCCGGCACCAAGTTGTTCAGTCTGGTCGGGAAAATCCGAAACACCGGCCTGATCGAAGTGCCGATGGGCATGGCGCTGAAAGATATTGTCTACGGCATCGGCGGCGGCCCTGCGGGCAAGTCCAACATCAAGGCCGTCCAGACCGGCGGGCCGTCGGGCGGCTGCATTCCCGCCGATCAGTTCGATTTGACCGTTGATTACGACAGCCTGGCCGCGGCGGGCTCGATTATGGGCTCCGGCGGGATGATCGTGATGGACGAGAACACCTGCATGGTCGATGTCGCCAAATATTTTATGAACTTCCTGAAGGATGAGTCCTGCGGCAAGTGTTTTACCTGTCGCAAAGGCACCCAGCGGATGTATGAGATTCTCGAGGACATCACAACAGGCAAGGGGACCGGTGAGCATTTGGATCTTCTGATGGAGCTGGCGTTGGCGGTCAAAGATACGACGATGTGCGGGCTGGGCCAGACCGCTGCCAATCCTGTCCTGAGCACACTGCGTTATTTTCGCGATGAATACCTGCATCACGTCCGCGACAAGCGATGCGGAGCGTTTGTCTGCGCCGGGCTGGTCGGCGCGCCGTGTCAATCGGCCTGTGCGCTGGAGACCGAGGCGTGGCGGTATGTGGCCCTGATCGAAAAGGGCGATTTTGAACAAGCCTATCAGGTTATCCGGCAGGCCAATCCGTTCCCGTCCATTTGTGCGCGCGTCTGCGACCGCAAATGCGAAACCCGGTGCAGCCTTGCCGCAGCCGGCGGCGAGGCGGTGTCCGTTCGCGCCTTGAAGCGATTTATCACCGACCGGATCGATCCGTCTGTATATCGAGAGCCTGAGCCGGTTGAAACAACCAGCGATGCAGGCCGTGTGGCGGTGATCGGCGCCGGCCCGGCCGGTCTGTCGGCGGCCCATTATCTTTCTCTGGCTGGCCATAAGGTTACGGTATTTGACGCCGGCGAAGAGCCCGGCGGGATGCTGATAAGCTGCATACCGACCTATCGTCTGCCGATAGAGGTCTTGCGTAAAGAGATTGCCTCTCTGCTGGATGCAGAAAATATTACGCTGCGAAACAACACCGTGCTGGGTCACGACCTGACTCTTGACGACCTCTTTAACGAAGGTTTCAAGGCGGTTTTTGTGGCGATAGGGGCGGATAAAAGCCAGCGATTGGGGCTTGAGGGTGAAACGATAGACGGCATTTACTCTTCGATGGAGTTTCTCAAGGCGTTTAATCTGCACGGACGCCAGTTGGCCAAAGGGCATGTGGGGATTGTCGGCGGCGGCAATTCCGCCGTCGATGCGGCGCGCGTCGCGATGCGGCAGAAAGACGTTGATCGTGTGACGCTGCTGTACCGCCGAACCTCTCAGGAGATGCCGGCTTACGCCGAAGAAGTCGAGGCGGCTCAGGAAGAGGGCATTACGCTGGAAACGCTCGTTTCGCCGGTCAAGATTCGCTATATCGAAGCGGCCCAGGCCGAGGGGGTAACGGTTGAAACCTTCGTCGAGCCGGT
>SKKI01000018.1 GCA_007121565.1 Phycisphaerae bacterium | reverse complement strand
GGTAATTTCAACACCCTACTGGCATGCTTCGGAATTATTGGCCGATGGCAGGGGAAGACTCTTTAATTTCAATGATTCAGATGAACTAACCTCAATCTTAACAGAACTCCTTGACAACCCTGCTGAACTAAACAAGCTTAAAAGTAAAGCCAGGGAATATGGTATGAAAATAACATGGCCAAAAACCGGTGAAAAATATATTGCCCTTGCCGAACAGGCAATGATACATGGCGTCGAAGAATTGGAAAAAAAGGACACAATACTGGATTTACTTATCCTGCCACCTTTTTCCCTAAATCATATTAACAGGTTAACAGACGATACAGGTATTATCCAACATGCTAAGTTTGGTATTCCAAACTTAAAAGAAGGCTATTGCCTTGATGATAATTCACGAGCCTTGCTAATGGTGTTGATGGCATACAGACAAATGAAGGATATTCGCGCACTCGAATTATCGCCCATTTATTTGAGTTATATCCATTATATGCAAAATAAGGATGGTACTTTCAGGAATTTTTTGAGCTTTAGCAGAAATTATCTTGATGAGCTTGGTTCTGAAGATTCTTTCGGGCGTACTATTTGGGCTTTAGGTTATTTAATGGGCAATGCCCCCAACGATGCCTATTACCAGACAGGCCGGCTGGTATTTTTTAACGCGGCCCCTAATTTCGAAAAATTAAAATCCATAAGAAGCATCGCTAATACTATGATTGGGGTATGTTATTACCTCAAAACCAATCCGGCAGATGATTCCATGACAGAAAGGCTCCGGAACATGGCGCATAACCTGGTTGAACATTACGAAGAAAACGAATCGGCTGATTGGAAATGGTTTGAGGCGTTGCTTGCTTATGATAATGGCATATTGCCTCTGGCGCTTCTTCATTCGGCAGAAATCCTTAATGAAGACAGAGTCCTGGAAGTAGCAATAGATTCTTTACAATTCCTTACTAAACATACACTTAACGAGAATTATCTGTCGATAATAGGTAATGAAAAATGGTATAAAAAAGACGGTGAACGCTCCATATTCGCGCAACAGCCCATTGATGCAATGGCCATGGTTTTAATGTATCACCAGGCTTTTCATGTAACGAAAGATAAAGAATACCTGAACAAACTATATACTTCATTTTTGTGGTTTTTAGGTGAAAACGATCTCAGGATGAGTTTGTACGATTTTGAAACCAAAGGCTGTTGTGATGGCTTTGAGAGTTATGGGATAAACCGCAATCAGGGAGCCGAAAGCTCATTGGCATATTTAATCTCTCATTTAACGGTATTGCAGGCATATGAAGAATTTCATGTTTAAAAAGTATAATTAAGCATTGATATTCCATCTGACCATAGATTAGAAAATTTAAACAGATGAAAATTGCAATACTTTCACCCGTAACATGGCGAACACCGCCGCTAAAATACGGGCCGTGGGAACAAGTTGCCTCAAATATTGCCGAGGGATTGGTTGAAAAAGGATTTGAGGTAACTTTATTTGCTACAGGTAATTCTGTAACTAAAGGGAAACTGTCCTCGATATGCGAACGCCCTTGTGCCGAAGATTCGTCTATTGACCCTAAGGTAGCGGAATGCCTGCATATTAGTCATTTAATGGAACAGGCAGATAATTTTGATATAATTCATAATAATTTTGACTTTTTACCACTAACCTATTCAAGATTAATCAAAACACCAATGGTTACTACCATTCATGGTTTTTCATCTCCCAAAATTATTCCGGTATATAAAAAATACAACAACTCCAGCCATTATGTTTCTATAAGTAACTCCGACCGAAACCCGGAACTTGATTACACTGTAACTGTATATAATGGCATAAATATCAATGAGTTTATTTTCAACCTGGAGCCGGAAGATTACCTGCTGTTTTTTGGAAGGATACATACGGAAAAAGGAACTTATGAAGCGATAGAAATTGCTAAAAAAACTAAAAGAAAGCTTATCATTTCCGGTTTAATTCAGGATCAGGAATACTTTAATCAAAAAGTACAGCCTTATATTAACAATGACGATATTGTGTATGTTGGCAATTCAGGCCCAAAGGACAGGCTTATCCTTTTAAGCAAGGCATGTGCACTCTTACATCCCATTGGTTTTCCGGAACCTTTCGGACTGAGTGTTGTTGAAGCTATGGCTTGCGGTACTCCGGTAATAGCTTTTAACCTGGGCTCTATGCCCGAATTAATTCTTCATGAAAAAACAGGCTTCCTGGTTTCTGATACAGATGAAGCAATTGAAGCAGTTAACAATATAAGCTCCATTAACCGGTATCAATGTACCGAGTGGGCATCATCAATGTTTAGCCGCCAAAAAATGATAGAGGGTTATTTGAAAGTTTACAACAGAATTCTTGGCTAAAATCCCCAAATTTAAACTGAATTCTTTATTAACCGGGCTATAGAAGTTTAACGTTCACTGCATTTAAGCCTTTTTGCCCTTTTTCCAGCTCAAAGCTTACTTTATCATTTTCCCTGATACTTCCTTTTAATCCTGATGAATTAACATAGTATTCATTGGGAGAATCCGCATCTTTAATAAATCCGAATCCTTTAGAATCATTGTAAAATTTAACTGTTC
>SKKI01000083.1 GCA_007121565.1 Phycisphaerae bacterium | reverse complement strand
TCGCTTTTGTTGCCGCCGGTCAGCACCAGCCAGCCGTGCTGATTGGACAGACTCATCAGCAGCGTTCCCCGCACACGCGCCTGAAGATTCTCATACGCAGTGCCGCCGGCGTCCCAGCCCGGCACAACCGACAGCGCTTCACTGAATGGCCTCAGAATATCCTCGATAGGCAGGGAATAAAACGCTATGCCCAGGTTGTCCGCCAGGCATTTGGCGTCGCTGCGTGTTTCGGCGCTGTTAAACCTAGACGGCAGGGTCACGCCGATGACGTTGTCGGCGCCCAATGCCGCGGCCGCAATCGCCGCAACCAGCGACGAGTCCACCCCCCCGCTGAGACCGACGACAACGCTGGAAAAGCCGCTCTTGCGAACGTAGTCGCGCGTTGCCATCACCAGTGCCTCGTACACCTCATCCACCGGATCATACGTTCGTTCGCCGCCGGCGCCAAACGGCACCGCAATCGACATTGCCCCGGCGCCCTTTTCCACATCGACAATCAGCAGATCGTCTTCAAACTCCGCCGCCTCGGCAATCACGCTGCCGCCGCCATCGGTGACCATGCTGCGGCCGGAAAATACCAGCTCGTCCTGTCCGCCGATCTGATTGCAATGCGCAACCGGACAGCCAAAATGCGCGGCACATTGCGACACGATGGCTTTTCGGGTATGAATTTTGCCGACATGAAACGGCGAGGCAGATAGATTGACGATCATCTCGATACCCCCGGACGTCCCGTCCAGAAAATCATCCAGCCAGGGCAAATCCCATAAGTCCTCGCAGATGGTCAACGCCGTCTTGACGCCTGCGATATCCAGCACCACCGGTTCGTCGCCGGCCTTGAAATAGCGCTGCTCATCGAACACGCCATAGTTGGGCAGCAGCCCCTTGCGGTAAACCGCAACAACCCGTCCGTCCCGGCATACCGCCGCGGCGTTGAAGCACCGGCCGACCCGTCCATCCGGATAACCGACGATCACAGTCATCGAGCCGGTGCTCTGGGCCAGCCGCTGGAGCGCCTCTCGGCAATCCAGCAGAAACTGCGGCCGCAGCAGCAAATCCTCCGGCGGATAGCCGCACAGGGCCAGCTCGGAAAACACCAGCACATCGGCTTTCTTTTCGGACGCCGCCGCCATCGCGGCCTGCATCTTCTGCAGGTTTCCCGAAAGGTCGCCGACAGTCACATTCAGTTGGGCTAATGCCAGTCGCATGGCAGTTTTGAGTTCTCGGTTTTGAGTTTTGAATTTTCCGCAAAAACACCCCGTGATTATACAGTATGTCTAACAGGATGCAACGCTCATTATTGGCAATCCGCAAAAGCGGCAATGCGGTCTGTCCTGTCGGACATCCTCCACGAAAACAAACGCCCGATGTGGCTGCATCGGGCGTTGGGTACTGTTTTCGGTCAAATACCAGTTACTCGGCCGGCTGTCGGCGTCTGCCGCGTTGCCTTTCATCGGGAGCCGGACGGGCCGGCTGCTGATCCGGATCGGCGCGTTGCTCGCGGCGCTGCTCAAGGCGCTGCTGCAGACGCTCCTGCATTTCCTGCCTGCGGCGCTCGGCCTGCTCAACCTGCTCCTGCACTTCCTGATTCTTTTCGGCGATCAGCGCCTCGAGAGCCTCAACTGTTTTCTCGGCGTCCTCGCCCTTGGCAATCTCAAGAATCTCCTGCAGTTTGGCAATCTCCTGGCGATGCACTTCCATTCGACGCGCCATAGCCGCACGCATTGCATCTTCCCGATCAGCCGGCATGGCCGGTCGGGGTGGCCTGTCGGCTTGCTCGCGTGCAGGGCTGCGTCCCGGAACCGGCCGGGCCGGGCGCGCCGGCGTCCGCACAGCAGCATCTTCGGAATCCGGCTCCTCAGCCTGCTCGGCGATGGCAAACGCACCCACCGCGATCAAACACGCACACATCCAAAACAATACACTCTTGGTCTTCATTGGATTGTCTCCTGAACTCTTAAATACCATCTTTCGGTTTAAACCACACACATCATAAGACGCCGACAAGCGGCACATTGTATCACCCTAATGAAAAAAATTAAAATTTGCGATAGGCCAACCCTTCAAACACAGCTATGGTCTGTTCAGATTCATCGGTAATGGTGACCGTATAACTGCCGATCCGTCCGCGTTCGTTATTTTCCACGGCGCTGGCATAAAGCACACCCGCTTCTGTCGCTTTGAGATACGAAATGTTTACATTTATCGCCACCGCCACATAGCCGTGCGAATTGGACGCGGCGGCAAAGACCGCATCGGCCAGCGTAAACAGGGCTGCCCCGTGCACGATGCCCACCCCATTGAGATGACGGGGCTGGACGGCCAACCGTCCACGGGCGGTCCCGTCACCAATATCAAGCATTTCGACGCCGCAATGCCGCGCGAATGCATCCTTTTCGCTGAACTCTTTTACGCGATCCATCTGAACCTTTACCATAACACCTTACTGGTCTTTGTCCGGAGCGGGCGGGCTCTGGTCTTCATCTGTGGCCGAAGACACCGCAACCGCCTTGTCGTCTGTGTCCTTCGGCAATTCAACACCTTCAAAGCGCAGGTTGTCCTCGTCCTGCACACTGATGCGGATTGTCGTCTTGTCTTTG
>SKKI01000084.1 GCA_007121565.1 Phycisphaerae bacterium | reverse complement strand
ATCGTGCTGGGCGTGGAGACCGAGCCGATTCATCTGTTGCGATCCCTGCCGAAGCTGGAGCCCAAAGCAGCCGGCGGCGACAGTGAACGCGAGCAAACCGACGATATGCAAATCGATAATTAACCGTTTTAAAGACAGCTACTATGGCACATACACATGAACATCCCCCCGCCGGTGAGCCGCCGACAGAGGCCCAGAGGCCGGGGTTTGACCAACTGGACGCGGCCGGTCAGTCGCTGACCAATGCGCTGCGGGTCAGTTTTGCGATTCTCAAAGTGATCATGATCCTGCTGGTCGTCTTGTTTGCGTTCAGCGGCATCTTTCGGGTGCAGCCGGATGAAGAGGCGGTGGTGCTTCGGTTCGGCCTGTTTCGCGGCGAAGGGGAAGATCGCATTCTGCGGCCCGGGCTGCGATTTGCATTTCCCGAACCGATTGAAGAGGTGATCCGCATTCCTGTTCAGCGGGTACAGACGCTGCCGATTGATACGTTCTGGTATTTTGAGACCGAACAGGATCGGCTCAGGCAAACGCAACGCCCGGCGACCGGGCCGCTGAATCCGCTGCGGGACGGCTACAGCCTGACGCGCAACGACCGGCAGACGGATCTGGAAGGCACCGACTACAATATTGTGCATTCACGGTGGTCGATTACCTATCGTATTCGCTCGCCGATCGCTTTTTTCGAGTCGATCTATATCCGCTCGCGCGAGCCGGGCGAGGATCTGCTCGAGGCCGCAGCCGAAACACTGGAGCCGCTGCTGAACAGTCTGGCCTCGAACGCGATTGTCGGTACGATGGTCCATTATAGTATTGACGACGCGGTGCGCAGCCGCGCCGATATCGCGACCGATGTTCAGTACGCCCTGCAGCGCAAGCTGGACGCCCTTGGCAGCGGCATCGTGGTTGACGCGGTGCGCGCCGACCGGATTATCTGGCCGCGACAGGTTGACAATGCGTTTCAGGCCTCCAACCGGGCCCGTCAGGAAAGCGAGCAGGCGCGGATTGACGCGGCCTCTTATAAGGAGCGGCTGCTGACGGATGTGGGCGGTCCGCTGGCCGAAGACGTTTTGCGAAAGCTGCGCGATAGCGATATGTCCGACCAGGAGCAAGAGCAGCAGATCAGGCTCCTGTCCGGCCAGGTGCAGTCCAAGATTGCCGATGCGCGGACCTACCGGATGCGCGTGGTCGAAGAGGCCAAGGCCAATGCCGAGTATCTGCAGGCCCTGCTGCCGGAATACCGCAAACGTCCGCAACTGGTACTGCAGCAGTTGTATCAGGACGCGGTTCAGCAGGTGCTGGGCGATGCGGATGAGAAGATCGTCATCCAGCCGGGCCGAGACGGCAAGACTCGGGAAGTCCGCGTGCTGATCAATCGCGATCCGCAGGTAAGACGCCAGCCGACCGATGAACAGGGCGCCCCGAGACGTTAAGCGGTGTTGAGCATTGTCTGATTTTGCAATGAGAGAGTTATATTTCCAATTTGAGAAAGTGGTATGGGACATAAACACTTGAATATCAAAGCGACGGAATTTGACGAGGTCGCCATGGTCGGGGATGTTTCGACCGAAGGCAGGCAGTCGCGCATCAGTCTGGCGCTGTTCGGGACGCTGGCCGGCGGGGTCTTGATCCTCAACAGCATTTTCATGAACCTGCCGTTGTTTTCGTGGCTGTATGGCGATTACGGCCGGGAACTGAGCGAGATGATGGCGATGGGCGGCGCGGTGCTGCTGGGACTTCCCATCGTGATTCATGCGATTGAAGGCGTAGTGCGCGGACATATGCATATGGACGAGCTGGTGGCGCTGGCGGTGATTGCCGCGTTTGCGACCGGCCAGTATGTCGAGGCGGGCACGGTGGCCTTTATTATGCTGCTGGCCGAGCTGCTGGAGACGCGCACGGCGCTGGGCGCGCGGGCTGCGATCGAATCGCTGATTAAGCTGACACCGAAGACGGCCCATCGGCTCAAGGCCGACGGGACCGAAGAGCAGGTCAAGGTCAGCTCGCTGCGAACCGGCGACCTGGTGCGGGTGCGGCCCGGCGACAACATCCCGGCCGACGGGGAAATCCAAAACGGTCTCAGTACGGTCAATGAGGCGACCATTACCGGCGAATCGCTGCCGGCCGATAAGGTCGTGGGGATGCAGGTGTTTGCCGGGACGACCAACCTGACCGGCGTGCTGGATATTGAAGTGACCAAGGCCGGCGAAGATACGACGCTGGGCAAGGTTCAGCAGTTGATTATGGCGGCGGAAAAAACACAGCTTCCGATTATGCGAATGATCGACCAGTACGTCAAATGGTATATCCCGACGGTGCTGATGATCAGCGTGATTATTTATTTCTTTACGGGAGATATGGCCCGTTCGATTTCGGCGCTGGTGATTTCGTGTCCGTGTCCGCTGATTCTGGCCACGCCGACGGCGATGGTGGCGGCCTTGTCCGCCTCGGCCCGTCTGGGGATTCTGGTCAAAAACGCCTCTCTGCTGGAGATTGCCGGCAAGATTACCGCGGTGGTCTTTGACAAGACCGGGACGTTGACGACCGGTCAGTTATATGTGACCAAGATTGAACCGGCCGAGGATGCCGATCCTGCCGAGATGCTCTCGCTGGCGGCCTCGGCCGAACAGATGAGTAAGCACCCCGCTGCGCGGGCGATTATCAACCTGGCCAAAGAGGCCAATGTCTCGTTTACCCCTGCCGAACGGTTTGAAGAGGCCCCCGGTAAGGGAGTTACCGCGACGGTGTCCGGCAAGACGGTACAGATCGGGCGCGATACGTTTCTGACGGAAAACGGGATTGATATCTCGACGGTGTCGGATCCGTCGCTGCATGAAGAGCAGGGCTTCAGCACGCTCTATGTGGCGGTGGACGGGCGCTGCATCGGCTGGATCGGGCTGCAGGACAAGGCCCGCCCGGAGGCCAAACAGGCCGTCAGTGAGTTGTTCGACGCCAAGGTCCATCGTGTGACGATGCTGACCGGTGACCGCGGGGAAGTGGCCAATCGCGTCTCGGCGGAATTGGGATGCACCGATTACAAGGCGCACTGCCTGCCGCAGGATAAGCTGGCCGTGGTCGAGAAGATTCGCAAAGAAGGGCACGTCGTGGCGGTGGTCGGCGATGGCATCAACGACGCGCCGGCCCTGGCGGCCGGCGACCTGGGCATCGCGATGGGCGCCGCCGGCAGTGATGTGGCGATTAATTCGGCGGCGATTGCGCTGATGAGTGATGATCTGCGGCGGCTGCCGTTTTTGATGCATTTGTCGCGAAAAACGCGGGTGGTTATCAATCAGAACCTTGGTTTCGGGATTTTGTTTATCCTGTTGGGAATTGTGGCCGCGGCCCTGGGATGGCTGCCGGTGATTCTGGCGGCGATACTGCACTTGGGCGGCGGCATCGTGGTGGTCTTCAACAGCGCCCGCCTGGTACGTCACGGCGAACATCTCGAACCGCATACGGGTAGTACTTCCTGATGGCGATGTGAGCGTCAGGCAAATGTTGTGGCAACCTAAAAATTGAATATTGCACGGCCAAGATGGCCGTACGACTCGAATTTCACGGGCAGGATGCCCGTGCTACGAATTATTAGAGGTTGCCTTGTGATTGACAATGAATGCGGTTAGTGGAGTAAATAGATAGTGGTTTCCAACGAAAATACCTATGCGATAGAGACCATTTCGCTGACGAAGATTTTTCCCGACTGGTGGGGCCGATCGAAAGTTGTCGCGGTTGATGATCTGAATCTTCAGATTCGCGAAAATGAGATTTACGGCTTCCTGGGGCCCAACGGGTCGGGCAAGACGACCACGCTGAAGATGATCTTGAATCTGCTGCATCCGACGCGGGGCAAGGCGCTGCTGCTGGGCGGCAGCAGTGACGATCCGGAGATTTCCGCGCGAATCGGCTATCTTCCGGAGGAGTCTTATCTGTATCGCTACCTGACGGCCCGCGAGACGCTGGACTTTTACGGGCGGATATTCGGGCTGCCGCGCGAGGTGCGCCACGAACGCGTTGAGATGTTGCTGGAGATGGTCGGCCTGGCGGGCATGGGCAACCGTTCGGTCGGCACGTTTTCCAAGGGGATGGCCCGGCGCATCGGGCTGGCCCAGGCGCTGATCAACGACCCGGATGTGCTGATTCTTGACGAGCCGACCTCGGGAATGGACCCGATGGGCACGCGGCAGATGAAAGATTTGCTGGTGCAATTGGCCCAGCGCGGCAAGACGATCTTGTTGTGCAGCCATTTGCTGGCGGATGTGGAGGATATCTGTGACCGTATCGGTATCCTCTACGGCGGCAAGATGCGAACCGAAGGGGCGGTCAGCCAACTTCTTCAGCACCAGGACCAGACCGAGATCCACACCGGCAACCTCAGCGAAAGTACTCTGCAAAAGGTCCGTGAGCTGATTGCCGGCCAAGGACACGACTGCGACGTGCGGCGTCCGATGGACAAACTCGAAACGTTTTTTGTCAACATTGTCAAGCAGGCGCTGGAGGAAAAACAGGTCACCAGCGGCGCCGGGATGGGGACCGGGATTGCCGATTTTCTGGCCGAACGTCCCCAGACACGCAGCCGCTCGGTGCTGGATGAACTGGTCACGGCCAGCGTCGATTCAACGCCCAAGCAGGATCAGTCCCCCGAGACCCCGACACAGAAAACCGAACCGGCACCCAAGCCCGAACCGCAGGCCGACACGTCATTGCTCCAGCGTCTGACCAAGCCGGATACCGAACCGGCCACTGACGAGGCCCCGGCCAAGGCAGATGAACAATCCACACCTGCCGAGCCGTCCGAGCCGGTTGAAAAGGTAAAAAAGGACATGCTCGAAGGGCTGATCGGACGGACATCCGACACTGCCGGCAGTACCGAAACGACCCACCCCGAAGACAGCAAAGACGATAATCATGCATAGTATCTGGGCCATTGCGAAAAATACGCTCTCGCAGGCCATCCGGATGAAGGTGGCCCTGGCGGTGATTGTGCTGCTGGTGGTGCTGCTGCCGCTGATGAGCGTGATTATGGAAGGCGACGGCACGCTGCTGGGCAAGCTGCAGACGTTTGTCAGCTATGGGCTGGGCCTGGTCGGGCTGTTGCTGAGTGTCCTGACCATTGTCATCGCGACCTATACGCTGAGCAGCGACCTCAAGCGGCGTCATCTGCATCTGGTGGTGACCAAACCGGTGCGGCGTTATCAGATCGTTGTCGGCAAGCTGGCGGGGATTTTGATTCTGAATATCTTTCTGCTGGCGATCTTTGGCGGGGTGATTTACGGCCTGACGCGGCTGATTCCGCCGCTGGCCCAGGCCGATGACGCCGAGGTGCAGCGTGCCGAACGGGAATTTTTCACGGCGCGAACGGGTATGCAGGTGACCTACGATGAGGCTCAGGTACGCCAAGCTGCCGAGGAACGATTCAGGATGCTGCGCGACAGCGATCAGATTCCCCGCGAGATGTCCCAGCCGCAGGCGATGCGGGAATTGATGGCTCAGGAGCGGATGCTTGCCAAATCCTGCCCGCCGGGCCGGGCTCGCCGGTGGGATTTTGAGGGGGTTCGATTCAAAGTCCCTGACGACCCTGACGATCCTGACGGCACGGAGGCGACGATTTTTATACGGTATAAGTTTGAGGCAGCGACCCCGCCGCCGGATGATACGATTTACGGCACGTGGCGTGTGGGCGATCTGCGTCAGATGGACGCGGGAATGGAGCGTGCCCGGACGCCGATCTACGAGGTGCAGCGCGGCGAGGTGACACGCTCGTACCATGAGTTTTCCGTACCGGTCGAGGCGGTGGCCGATGACGGGTTTTTGTCGGTTGCCTTTTTTAACAATCCGGCGCTGAATCGCACAACGGTGATCCTGGAAGATGTGGAGGTACTCTTTGACAGCGGTACATTTTCCACCAATTATCTCCGGTCGCTGCTGCTGATTTATGTGCGGCTGGCGTTTCTGGCGGCGCTGGGCGTCTCGGTGACGACGTGGCTGTCGTTTCCGGTGGCGATTCTGGTGTGTGTGGTCATTTTCCTGGCCGGTACGGCCAATACGTTTATTCTCGATTCGCTCGACGGTGTGGGTTTGACGATGGGGATCATTTATCAATTTACGCTGCGTCCGATCCTTTGGATGCTGCCGCAATTTGACGGCATATATAACCCCTCTTATTACATTATCAATGGACGGCTGATTGAGTGGTCATTTTTAGCCGCGACAGTGTCGGTGACCCTGTTTGTCAAAGCGGTCGCGGTGCTGCTGCTGGGGGTGTGGGTATTCAGCCGTCGTGAAATTGCAAAAACAGTGGTTTAGGCCGCACGACAGGCGGCAGATGAATGTCTATGCGAATTAAAGATTTATTTATTATTGCGTTGGCCCTGGTGGTTGGTGCGGCGTCTTTGATCGGCGCGGCGATGCAGCTTGAGGGCATCGGCTCGGCCCGCGAAGAGATGGGGCTGGTGGCGACGACTGCGCTGGAAAACGCGCCGCCGTCGCTGGCCTTTGCGACCGTTGCCTTGGGAGCGTTTCGCGGACTGCTGGTCAATGTGCTCTGGATCCGTGCCGACAATCTCAAGGAGGAAGGCAAGTTTTTCGACGCCAAACAACTGGCCGAATGGATTACGATCCTGCAGCCGAGGTTTTCGGCCGTGTGGGATTTTCATGCGTGGAATATGGCCTACAACATCTCCGTGGCGATCCCGAATACCCAGCCCGAAGAGCGCTGGCGGTGGGTGCGCAACGGCTACGAGCTGCTGCGCGACCGGGCGATCCCGCTCAATCCCAACAGCATCATCCTGTACCGGTCGCTGGCGTGGATTTTTCAGCACAAAATAGGCGGTGTGTCCGATGACTGCCATCGCTATTACAAACAGCAGTTGGCGCTGTCGATCCGCGCCGTGCTCGGCGAGCATCCTGATAACGCGTTTTTTGATCGTCTTGCCGGCGCTGCCCCCTCGCTTGAGGCACTGCTGGCTGAGCCGGCGGTGGCCGAGTTTGTAAATGACCTCCAGCAGGCCGATCCGGCGTTTGCCAACCGCAACCGGCTGGTGGATACCTATTTGTCATTGCGTCAGCAGCCGGGGCGGTTTTCCGATGAGGCGTTTGCGGTCATTGACTATTGGCGGGACAGTGAGGCGCTCGAGGCGTTTGATATCTTTGCCCGTGCCGCCAAGCTGCGCAGCGAATGGCAGTTTGATATTGATTATATGATCGAGCTGAACCGGCGCTTCGGGCCGCGGGATATTGACGACCCGGAGATGACATACCCGCTGAACTGGGAGCATCCGGCCGCGCACGCGATGTATTGGGGGGCGCTGGGGCTGGACGTTGCCGGACGGCCCGATCAGTATCGCGTCGATGAGAAAAATACCGACCGGATTATTTTTCACAGTTTGCAGATGCTGTACCGCAGGGGGCGTGTGGTGCTCTACGAACAGGAGGAGCATTGGGGACGGGCTGTTTTTGAACTGCCGGATATGCGGATGTTTGATGTGACCAATGAATTCTGGCAGGACATTATTGGAAAATACGAAGAGTTTGAGGGCGGCAACCCCAAAGCGGTGCGCGGCGGGCACAAGAATTTTCTTGAAAACGCGGTGCTGATGTTTTATCAATCCGGCCATACGCGCAAGGCCGAGCAGATTTACCGCCAGCTTCGCACGCAGCACGAATATGATGATCAGGGTTTCGTGCGTGAGGAATACAAGGTGCCGATGATGACCTTTATGCGCAATCGGCTCCGTGAGGAATTGGAAAGCATCGGGATTCATGATGCGGCGGAGTTTATTGTCACGACGCTGAAGGAAAGCTATTTTCGCTATGCCCTGCATGAGGACGATGAGGCCGCCGGCCGGGAAAATCTCGCACGTGAGGTGTATACGCTGTATCAGCGTGAAATGGGCGAATATGAACAGGAGCGTGTGGGGCTGCCGCCGATGGATCGACTTCGGTATGCCGCCTTGATGATGTTCCTGGAGGATCCGATGTATCCCGAACACATGCGCGGCAATCTTCTTTCGCGCATTCAGATCGAACGGCCCGAGATGTTTGAGCGGCTTCGCCGGCAAGAGGAGCGTTTGTTTGAAGAATTTCAGCGCCAACAGCAGCAACAGCCATAAGCAAAGCGGTTTATGCCCGTGGCATGCAGGCTGCATACGGGCGGTGATGAGTGGAACCTTTTCTCTAACAGGGAGGTTGAGTTGAGTTCGGTTGTACCGATTGAAAAACTGACGGAGTCCCAAAAACAAGCGGTCTTTCATAAGGACGGTCCCCTTCTGGTACTGGCCGGGCCGGGCAGCGGCAAGACGCGGGTGATTACCTCGCGCATCACGGCGCTGATCGAGGCCGGCGTGGCGCCGTGGCAGATTTGCGCGATTACGTTTACCAACAAGGCCGCCGAGGAGATGCGGTTTCGCGTGGTCCAGAACACCTCGGCCACGGGGGTGCATGTCAGCACGTTTCACTCGCTGTGTGTGCGGATTTTGCGGCAGTACGCCGCCCAGGCCGACATCACGGCCAATTTCAGCATTTATGATGTCGATGACCAGAAACGGTGTATGAAAGAAGCGATTGCCGCCTGTCAGGTCGATTCGAGCCGCTTTACACCGGCACAACTGCTGAATTTCATCTCCCGATTAAAAAACGACCTGGAAGATGAGGCAACGTTTGCCGCGCGGGCGGATGATTATTTCAGCACATACGCCGCCCGGATATACAGCGCGTACCAGGCGCTGATGCGGCAGAACAACGCGCTGGATTTTGACGATTTGCTGGTCAAGACGGCGTTTCTGTTGCGCGATCATTCCGATGTGCGTCAGGCGCTGAGCGACCGCTTTGGCTACCTGCTGGTCGATGAGTATCAGGACACCAACCACGCGCAGTATCAGATTGCCAAGGGCCTGGCCCTGGGGCATCGTAATATCTGTGTGACCGGCGATCCGGATCAGTCGATTTACCGGTGGCGCGGGGCCGATATTCAGAACATCCTGGTCTTTGAAAAGGACTGGCCCGAGGCGGTGGTGGTCAAGCTGGAGGAAAATTTCCGTTCGACGCCGAACATTCTCGAGAAGGCCTCGCAGCTTATTTCCGTCAACACCCAGCGCAAGCACAAGGATCTGATCGCCACGCGGCCGGCCGGCGAGCCGGTGACGATCGAGGCCTGCGACGATGAAGCCGAAGAGACCGGCCATGTCTCGCAGCGCATCAAAACGCTGATTGCCGACGGGATCGATCCCAACGAGATCGCCGTGTTCTACCGCGTCAATTCGATGAGCCGGACGATTGAAGAATCGCTGATCCGCCTGCGGCTGCCGTACCAGGTCGTGCGGGGGGTGGAGTTCTACGCGCGCAAAGAGATTCGCGATATGCTCAGTTACCTGAAAGTGATTGTCAACAGCCGGGACGACATCGCCTTTCAGCGCGCCATCGGGACACACCCGCGCGGCATCGGCAAGACCTCGGTCCAGCGGCTGGAGCAATACGCCCGCAAGATGGGACTGAGCCTGCTGGCCGCGGCCGCCCGGGCCGATCAGGTCGAGGCAATCAACCGTCCCACGCAGGGGCGTCTGAAAGCGTTTGCAGCCATGATCGACAAGTTCCGCCGTGAGATGGACGGGCCGGTCGGGCCGCTGATGGATTGCGTGTTCGGCGAGACCGGTTATGCCGACGCCCTGAAAAAAAGCGGTCAGGACGCCGACAGCGCGATCGACAATGTCAACGAACTGATCAATGCCGCCGCCGAATACGATACGCAAACCGAGACGCCTTCGCTGGCCGACTACCTGCAGACCATCGCGCTGTACAGCGATACCGACGCCTACAATCCAGAGGCCGGTCGTGTGTCGCTGATGACGCTGCACGCGGCCAAGGGGCTGGAGTTTGACAATGTGTTCATCATCGGCGCCGAAGAGGGCCTCCTGCCGCATGAGCGCAGCCTGGACGGCGGCAAGGACGATATGGAAGAGGAACGCCGCCTTCTGTTTGTCGGGATGACCCGGGCCCGACGGTATCTGCACATCACCTATGCCCGCCATCGCATCATCCGGGGGCAGTTTATCCGGTCGACGCCGTCGCCGTTTTTGTATGAAATCGGCTTTGAAGGCGAACAGACT
>SKKI01000222.1 GCA_007121565.1 Phycisphaerae bacterium | reverse complement strand
TGGTGTATGGTCAGCAAACGCCTGATGCGAAACAGGTGTTTAACCATGCAGACGTGAAAATCCATTATGTGAAAAACGCATCGGAATTGAACAGGTGTTTTCGCAGGCTGGCTGCTGAAGATGTCAGCAGAGAGAGGAATGTCAAAAGCAAGCATGAAAATAACAGGGATCTGAAGAAGCGGTTTGGCGATCAATCTAATCTTGAATAACAGGCATGGAAAAGCAAACCAACAACTCCACTGGCTGGCCGCAACGGCCGCAGGTGTTTCCGGAGTTAATGACTCCGGTTGAGGCAGCGATGTTTCTGCGCCTGGACGAGACAGGGCACAGTCCCAAATCCGCTGCCCGAAACCTCAACTACTGGCGCGATCGCGGAGACCTGAACGCGACAAAATATGCACGCAGAGTCTGGTTTTTGAAAAAAGAGCTGGAAAAATTCCTGCATCAAAAAACTGAAAAATAAGACTTGCGCGACTGGCGGTGTTGTGATAAAATCCACCCGTCAGTCGCCAGTGGTAACCACGGAAAGGAGTTACCATATGGCAACAGAAAAAATAGGTGTTTATCGCAGATGGCTCGAACCGGTACCGAAAGAAAACGGTAAGGCGGTTCCCCAAAAACTGTGGCCGGCCAAGCGGCGCCACAGTTGGTCAGTGCGGTGGTTTGGAACCGATGGAAAGCGTTATTGCAAAAGTTTCAGCACCCGCAAAGAAGCCGACCGATTTGCTCGGCAACTTCAGCAAAAGGTTCTTGACGGCAAGCAGGACAAGCCCAAAGAGATCACGCTGGGGCAGTTTCGCCAAGAACATCTGCGGCTTATGCGAGGCCAAGTGGCCTATGCCACGCTTTGGGATCAGGACCGGGCCTTGCGGCTCTTTGAAAACTTTATAGGTTCATCTGTCAAGCTCACACAGATCAAGCCCAGCCAGGCCGAGGCCTTTGTGTCCGAAAGGCTGTCTTCTGGAGTGGCTCCGACAACCGCGAATAAAGACATTCGTGCACTCAAGCGTATCTTTAATTTGGCAATTGAGCCGAGAGGCTATTTGTCTGAAAAGCAAAACCCCTTCGGTAAAATTAAGTTGCGTAAAACAACACCAAAGCCAATTCGATACATTTCTGTCGAAGAGTATAGACATTTATTGAGTAGTGCAGATAATTTGTGGTGGCAGGCGTTCATCTCTCTTGGTTATGTTTGCGGACTTCGAAAACGAGAGATTGAAAATTTGACTTGGTCTGATATAGATTTTGAAAATCAACTTGTATTTATCAGTGCAAAACAGGCCACTGAATATGTGTTTGGTTGGGAGCCAAAAGACCACGAGAACAGGCAAGTGCCTCTACCAGAAAAAATCTCACGAATATTAGCGAATCTGCAGGCAGAGTCATCCGAAGGAAGCTGTTACATCTTTATTAGCCCAGAACGGGTTGAACGCATACAGCAGCGCATTGCAGATAATCGCTGGCATGGTATGTCAGAGATTTTAAACAATGTATTGCGAGATTTCGACACTATCCGTAAAAGGGCAAATATTCCAAAATGCACCCTGCATGACCTGCGACGATCCGCTATTACAAATTGGGCCAAGCATTTACCGATACAAGTTGTCCAGCAACTTGCCGGGCATTCGGATATTACGACGACACGCAATTACTACCTTTCAGTTCGGAACGAAGATATCGATTTGGCTCGCACCTCAATTGGCTCGATGCTGGCAGGTCAGAATAGTGACTGACGCAAAAGTGACGCAGAAGGCCTTTTGGGCCACATTATTAGGATGGGAGCGTCGGCGGAAAATCTCATAAAGCTTTATATAGAAGAACTTTACAAACTAAGGCGCTCGTAGCTCAGCAGGATAGAGCATCGGTTTCCTAAACCGAAGGTCAGAGGTTCGAGTCCTCTCGGGCGCGTTTTATTATAAAGAATTCGGTTTTGTCTGTTCGATGGGGTCGGTATTCATCTTTTTTGGGGTGCCGACTTGCCGGAAAGCTGTTTTGGGGGTATTATCGCTTTTTCATGGCCAAAAAAAAGAATAATGTCGTCTTTAATGTCACGCAGCTCAACGCACTGGTCAAAGGAGCGCTGCAAAACGCGCTGCCCGGACGGATGCTGCTGCGCGGGCAGATCAGCAACTGGAAACAGTACCCCGGCGGGCACTGCTATTTTCTGCTCAAGGACGCCGAGTCGCAGATCTCCTGCGTGATGTGGGCCTCCAAGGCCCGACAGCTCAAATTCGCCTGCGAAAACGGGATGGAGGTCATTGCCGCCGGCTCGGTCGATGTCTACCTGCCGCGCGGGCAATACCAGTTTTACGCCGAGACGCTCGAACCGGCCGGCATCGGCTCCCTGCAGCTTGCCTTCGAGCAGATGCGAAAACGGCTCGAGGCCGAGGGCCTGTTTCGCCCGGACCACAAGAAACCCATCCCGGCCTACGCGATGCGCATCGGTGTAGTTACCAGCCGACAGGGGGCCGCGGTGCGCGATATCACCGAGAGCATTTTTGCCCGCTGGCCGTGCGCGCGGCTGTGGATATTCGACACGCCCGTCCAGGGCGAAGGCGCCTTCATCACGGATGCGCGCGACATCATGCTCACCGAGATCCACCGCCAGGCGGCGGAGAG